>NZ_JANSJN010000029.1:19842-26014 GCF_047462555.1 Synechococcus sp. B60.1 | reverse complement strand
GTGAGTGGCATTGAGGTTTTCAATTCTGGGGTGAAACTCTCTAATTGGCTTGATCCCACAGGGGCTGCGGTTGAGGGAAGGTACTTTGAAGACGTAGGCCAGAACCCAATCGTCTTCGTTGTAGATGTTTACTAACTTTCCGGTGATATTTTCTACATGCAGGCTCCAGTTCTTATCGGCTTGCCTCCTAACGGCACCGCTGAGCAAGATAACATCTTTAAGACGTCGATCTGCACTCTGGGGCCAACCGCGCATGATGTAGTAGGCTACCCTTGCCCCCAAGGAAAACCCCATCAGGGTAATCTGCCTTTCCGGCAAAGCAGAGAGCAGGGGATAGGCGTACTTTAGTCCCACTTCTTTGGCCTTTGCTTTGTGGGCTTCCCAGTGGGCAAGTAGTCCTACCCCTAGCTTCAGAGGGGACAAGGTCAAACTCGCCGCGTTGGAAGCATCCCACCAAAGGTAGTACAGGGATCCCTGCCATCCGGCACGTCGAAGCGTCTCCCACAACAGTCTTTTTTCCGAAGGTTGGGTTTCACCTTCGCTAAGGAAACCGTTGATGAAAACCAGGGCCTCGTCCCACCTCAGGGAGGATTCAATGCGGATCAAATGAGGCTCATGATGGGTAACTTCTTCGAAAATATAGTCTTTAGTCCCGTCAACAATAGTTTCTGTAACTTTCTGGATGACTTCAAAAGTGGCTTGACCCGTGCCAAGAAGAATTTCTCCAGCTTTTTGGGTGGTCTCGATACCTGTACCAATGACAGTTTGCGCAGCTGACCCGGTAACCTTGCCTATATCAAAGGCGGTCTCTACAACTTTTCCGCCAATCTGGGCAAAACCTTTGAAGAACCCCTCAAGAATGTCTTGCATGGTCAATGGCACCCCCTGGGAGCTGAGACCAGCAAAATACTAGTACTATCTTACCCGCGCCGCATGGCGGTAACCCCCGTGGGATCCAGCACCTTGCCGCGCTCTACCTCGGCATAGACCAGGTAGCGATCGCCACACTCCATCCAACTTCTGACACGGCACTCTAGGTAAGCCAGGGCATCCAATAGAACCGGGCAGCCATTTTCGGCAGTAGCCGTGGCCAAACCGGCAAAGCGGTCTTCACCAGGGCGCTGGGGTCGTTGAAAGTGTCGCTGCAGGCTGCTGCTTTTGCCCTCCCGCAAAATGTTCAGCACAAAAGGCGCTTGGGGACGGGTGAGCAGTTCTGCCTCGCTGTCCCTACTTACAGAAAGGGTTAGGCCAGGGGGGTTGAAGCTGGCCTGGGCCACCGAGGAGGTGAGGAAGCCGCGCGGGATCCCCTCTTGCAGGGCGGTCACCACACAGAGGGATCCCACAACCCGGCTGAGGGCCTGCCCCAGCCGATCCGCCTGAGTTTCAACACCGCCTTGGCGGGGGGCACGGGCTCGCTTGGCCTTGCGCAGGGCTTGGGCAAACTGGGATCCCGCCTCCTGACAGGCTTCCAGGACGGCGGGGGTAGGCTTGAACCTGGCGCGGATGGTGGCAAACCCCAGGGTAAAGCCGGCGTTGAGCAACTTGCTTTCAATGAGATCCACAGCTTCACCGCTCCAGCCATAGGAGCCGAAGACCCCGGCCAGCTTGCTGGTGGGAACAGAAGAGAGGATAATGCCTAGGGCTGTTTGGATCTGGACAGGGGGGTGGCCGGCCAAGGTAGGGGATCCGATAATGAACCCTTGGCAGCGCTCCAGGGCCTGGGCAATCTCTTCAGGGGTAGCCCATTCGCAGTTAATCCGCTCCACGGTAACTCCTGCTCGCTCCAAGCCTTGGGCAATGGCTACCGCCATCAGGCCCGTGTTCCCGTAGGCAGAGGTATAGAGGAGAGCTACCCGCTGCTCCAAGGGATCCTCTTCACACCAAAGCTGGTAGTCTAGACGCAGCCGCCGCAGGCTGTGGCGCACCAAGGGGCCGTGGGCGGGGGCGTAGATCTGGGCGGGGAACTCCTCCAGCTTGGCCAGGGCTGCTTTTACCTGGGGCGCTTGGCTGCGGTGTAAGCAGTCGAAGTAGTAGCGGCGATCCTCGCTAAGCTGCCGCCAGTGCTCGTCGAACACCTGCTCGTCGCAGACATGGGCACCAAACAGCTTGTCGGTAAAGAGGATCCCAGTGGCTGGGTCGTAGGTGCAGAGGGCATCGGGGTGGCGGGGCGTGGGGACAGTGCGAAAGTGCAGCTCATGGCCCTCGCCTAGATCCAGGCAATCCCCATCCCGGATTACCCGCAGGCGAAAGGACTGGTCATTGCCGTAGGGAATGCCAAAATCGGCGGCCTCCTCTTCATCCCGGCTAGGAGGCGGGGATTCCCTGCCCTCAAAAGCGGCTCGCAGGGTGAGGGATCCCGGCTTAGAGCAGAGCACCACTGCATAGGGAGCCAGCGGCAGAAGTGCCTTGAGGGTGGCAAGGCGGTTGAAGTTGACGTGGCTGAGCAGGATAAAGTCCAGCCGCTGCAGGTACTGGTGCTGGGCCAGCTCCTCCAGAAAAATGTCTGTAAACGACTCCCCCGGCGGATCAATGAGCAAGGTCTGCCGGGCCTGGATGAGGTAACTGTTGGCCGTGGTGCCCCGCTGCCGGGCGTATTCCAGCTCAAACTTGAGGCGCTCCCAGGTGCGAGAGCGGAGAACCAAGGTAGAGGGGCCGATAACGGCCACTTGAACATCGCGAGTGGGAGTTTTGCTCGCCATAGCAGTCTCCAGGGGGCCTCTGTCCCCACCTTGCCACGAAACTGGGGAAATGGGGATCCCTTTTCCTCTATGGAAAGCTTCGAGAGCTAACGTAGAATTTGTCCATTCCCTGGAAGTGTTTGCGATGGCCCAAGCTTCTGGATCCGCCGCTGTTTCTACTCCTGCCTGGCATAGTCTTCCTCTTCCCGCTGTTATCCAGAAGTTGCAGACCGATCCCGATTCTGGCCTGACTACCCAGCAGGTGATCCAAAGGCAGCGGGAATTCGGTCCCAACGAGCTGATCTCCACTTCTGGCCGCAGCGCCTGGCAGCTCTTTCTCGACCAATTCCGCAACGTCATGTTGCTGATGCTGATTGCCGTGGCGGCGATCTCAGCCCTTTTGGATTGGCAAAAGAGAGAGTTTCCTAAAGATGCCCTAGCCATTTTGCTGGTTGTAGGTCTCAATGGCCTGCTGGGCTACTTGCAAGAAAGCCGGGCGGAAAAAGCGCTGGCGGCCCTAAAAAAATTGGCCTCCCCCAGCGTGCGGGTGCAGCGGGACGGGCTGTGGCAGGAGATCCCTGCCAACCAGTTGGTGCCAGGGGATCGGGTGCTGCTGGAAGCAGGGGTGCAGATCCCAGCCGATGGGCGCTTGGCGGAAGCGGTGAACCTACAGGTGCGAGAGGCGGCCCTGACCGGAGAGGCGGTACCGGTTACCAAGCAGGCTGATTGTGTCCTCCCCGAAGACACAGAGCTGGGCGAGCGGCGCAACATGGCCTTCATGGGCACCGAGGTGCTGCAGGGGCGAGGGATCCTCTTGGTTACTGCCACCGGCATGAACACGGAGCTGGGCAAGGTGGCCAGGCTGCTGCAGACGGTGGAAAACGAGCCCACCCCCCTGCAGCGGCGCATGAGCCAGTTGGGCAATGTGCTGGTGTCGGGATCCCTGGCCTTGGTGGCGCTGGTGGTGATCGTGGGGCTGCTCCAAGCCGGGAGCATGGCGCCTTTTGCCTCGCTGCTGGAAACTTCCCTCAGCATGGCCGTGGCGGTGGTGCCGGAGGGGCTGCCGGCTGTCATCACGGTTACCTTGGCCATCGGCACCCAGCGCATGGTGCGCCGCAACGCCTTGATCCGCCGCCTGCCGGCCGTAGAGACCCTGGGATCTGTCACCACCATCTGCTCCGACAAGACCGGCACCCTCACCGAAAACAAAATGGTGGTTACCGACATCCTCACCCCCGAGCGCCACTACCACGTCAGCGGCAGCGGTTATATTCCCAAGGGATCCTTCTACTGCGGCGGCCAGCCCATCGATCCCCAGCGTGCCCCCGATTTGCAGGCCCTTCTCAGGGCGGTGGTCTTCTGCAACGATGCCCTGTTGCAAGCCAATCTCTCAGCCCAGCGCGGCGCTGCCCCCACCTGGTCAATCCTGGGGGATCCCACCGAGGCCGCCCTGCTGGTGGCTGCCGCCAAGGCCAACCTGCAGAAAGCCTCTTTGCAAGAGCAGCACCCGCGGGTGCAGGAGATCCCTTTTAGCTCGGAACGCAAGCGCATGAGCGTGGTGGTGCAAGAGGAGGGCAGCTACCGCATCTACGTCAAGGGATCCGCGGAGCTGGTGCTGGAGCAGTGCACCTATATCCAGAAAAGCGGAACTTGGCAGGCCCTCTCAGAAGCCGATCGCCAGGCCATTTTGGGCGCCAACAACCGCCTCGCCGGCCAGGGCATCCGGGTTTTGGGGGTGGCCACTCAGCAGTTGCCGCGGATCCCGGAGAACCTGGAGGAGATCGAGCGCAACCTGGTGTGGCTGGGCCTAGTGGGCATGTACGATCCCCCTCGGCCCGAAGCGCGGGAAGCGGTAGCCCGCTGCCGGCAGGCCGGGATCCGCACCCTGATGATTACCGGCGATCACCAACTCACCGCCATCGCTATTGCCCGCGAGCTGGGCATTCTCGACTCCGAGAACCAGGCCATTGATGGGCGCACCCTCTCCCGGCTGAGCTTTGAGGAGCTGATGGAGACGGTGCAGAAAGTCAACGTCTACGCCCGCGTGGCTCCCGAACACAAGCTGCGCATCGTGCAGGCCCTGCAAAAGCAAAACCAGTTTGTGGCCATGACCGGCGATGGCGTCAACGACGCCCCTGCCCTGCGCCAAGCGGATATCGGCATTGCCATGGGCATCACCGGCACCGATGTCAGCAAAGAGGCCAGCGACATGGTGCTGCTAGACGACAACTTCGCCACCATCGTAGCGGCCATCGAAGAAGGGCGGGTGGTCTACAGCAACATCCGCCGCTTCGTGAAATACATCCTGGGCAGCAACATCGGCGAGGTGTTGACCGTGGCTGCTGCACCCCTTCTAGGCCTAGAGGACGTGCCGCTGACGCCCCTGCAGATCCTCTGGATGAACTTGGTAACCGACGGCCTGCCCGCTCTGGCTTTGGCAATGGAGCCAGCAGAGCCAGGGGTGATGCAGCGCCCCCCCTTCAACCCCAAAGAAAGCATCTTTGCCCAAGGGCTCGGCGCCTACATGGTGCGCATTGGCGTCGTCTTTGGCTTGGCGACGATCCTCATGATGGCGATTGTGGAAGCCTACATTGTTCACTGGCGCACGATGGTCTTCACCACCCTGTGTATTGCCCAGATGGGCCATGCGCTGGCGGTTCGCTCTAATGACAAGCTGACCATCGAGCTCAACCCCTTTTCCAACCCCTACCTGCTGGGGGCGGTGCTGACCACTTTGCTGCTGCAGTTGGCCCTGCTCTATGTGCCCTTCCTACGCGACTTTTTCGGGACAGAAGAACTGACCCTCACTGAGCTGCTCATTTGCGTCGGCTTTAGCACAGTAGTGATGGTCTGGGTAGATCTGGAAAAACTCTACTGCCGCTGGCGCCCCCGTTAAGGCTAGCTTCCATGGTTTCCTCCTTTGCCAAAAGCTTTTTCCCAGGGCAGGGTAGGGCAGCTTTTTTCCGCAACTTAACTGAGCGATTCTGCGGAAACCAGAAGATAAGCTGGAAGCAGCCGCCACCAGAAAAGAGCTGGGGATAGAGATAATGCTGCCGGGCTGGGCCAGCTTTATGCTTGGGGGGATTGTTTTGGTTCTCGGAGCACTTCTAGGGCTTGGCTGGCTCCGGCGGCGGATCCCTCTCTTTAAGAGAGTTTTCAAGCTCATTTTCAAGGGATCGCTGGCAACTTCCAGCCCGGAGGCCCGTTTCCGCGCAGCGCTGGAAGCCAGCCTGGATGCCATTTATCTGTTGGAGGCGGTGCGGGATCCTTTTACCGGCGAGATTGTGGATTTTGTCTTCGTCGATGTCAACGCCAAAGGGGAGGAGCTCATTTCCCGCCGCCGGGAGGAGATCCTCGGCCAAAGGCTGTGCGAGCTGTTGCCCATCAACCGCACGGCTGGCTTTTTTGAAAAATACAAGCGGGTGGTGGAAACCCGCATCCCCCTGGAAGAGGAGTTTCCCATCTCCGGCCAGCCGGGCTTGCGGGCCCGTTGG
>NZ_JANSJN010000029.1:15827-19742 GCF_047462555.1 Synechococcus sp. B60.1 | reverse complement strand
GCAGTATCGCAGGGCCTGTATCGTTGCCCACGGCAGCGAGAAGCTCTACGTCTTGGTGCGGGACATCACAGAGCGCAAGCGGGCTGAGCTAGAGCTCAAAGTGGCCGAGGAAAAACAAAGGGCCATTCTGGCAGCCATCCCGGATCTCATCTTTCACCTCGATAGCCAGGGCGTTTGCCTGGGAGTGAGCTGTGGGGGGGAGGTGCGGCCCTACGGCTTGCCAGAAACTTACCTGGGGCGCTCACCCCACGAACTCCTGCCCCCAGACCTGGCGGAGCGGCGGCTTGCCTATATTCGCCAAGCCCTGGCCACCCAAACCCTGCAGCGCTACGAGCAAAGCCTGGAAATCGATGGCGAGGTGCGCCACGAGGAGGTGCGCATTGCCCCTCTGAATGCGCAGGAAGTGGTGCTCATCATTCGCGACATCACGGAGCGGGTGCAGGCACAGCAAGCCCTGCAAGAGAGCGAGCAGAAGTTCCGCGCCCTGTTTGAAAATGCTGCCGTGGCCATCCTCATTCGCCATGCCGAAACGGGCGAGATCTTGGAGGCTAATCCGCGCGCCCTTGCCGCCTATGGATTTTCTAGCCTGGAGGAGCTGCGGGCCTTCGACGTTTTGGAGCAGTCCCCCTATCGCCAGGCCCTGCAGGGAAGGGGGTTCTCGCTGCAGCCTCACCTGGAGCAAGCTCGCTCTCAGGGATCTGCCCGCTTTGAGTGGCACTGGCAACGGCGGGATGGCCGGGAGTTTTGGGAAGACGTCTTCGTCCAGCCGCTGGTGCTGCGCGGGATCCCTTGCTGGGTGTTTACCGCCGTCGATATCACCGCCCGCAAGCAGGCCGAAGCAGAGCTGGAGCAATTCTTCTCGGTAGCTTTGGACTTGCTCTGCATTGCCGACGAGCAGGGGTATTTTCGCCGCCTCAACCCTGCTTGGGAGACTGTTCTGGGCCGTTCCCTCGAGGAGCTGCAGCAGCACCCCTTTTGGGAATGGGTGCACCCGGAAGATCTGCTGGCCACGCAGAAGGCGATGCAAAAGCTGCTGCAAGAAGGACGCCTGGATGGCTTAGTCAACCGCTACCGCACCCAAGACGGCAGCTACCGCTTTATCGAGTGGCGCGCCTCTCTGGCGGGATCCCTGGCCTACGCCGCCGGGCGGGACATCACCCTGGCCAAGCAGACGGAAGAGCAGATGAAGGCGGCTATGGAAGCTGCCGAGGCGGCCAACCGCGCCAAGAGCGAATTCTTGGCCACCATGAGCCACGAGATCCGCACGCCCATCAACGCCATCATGGGCATGGCCAGCCTGTTGCTGGATACCCCCCTGGATCCGCAGCAGCGGGATTGGGTGCAGACCATCCGCTACGGCAGCGAGGTGCTGCTCAGCCTCATCAACGACATTTTGGATTTCTCCAAGATCGAGTCTCAGAAATTGGAGCTGGAGGAAACGCCCTTTTCCCTGCCCCAGCTCATGGAGGAGCTCTTGGATCTCATGGCTGCCCAAGCCCAGAGCAAAGATCTGGAGCTGGTGGCCTGGGTGGATCCCAGCTTGCCAGCCAGCCTGGTGGGGGATCCCAACCGCCTGCGCCAGATCCTGGCCAATCTCCTCAGCAACGCCATCAAGTTCACCCCACAGGGAGAAGTGGTGGTAACCGTCGAGGCCCAGGAGCGGGATCCCCAGGTGCAGTGGGTGAGCTTCCAGGTGCAAGACACCGGCATCGGCATCCCGCCGGAAAAGCAGGATCGCCTCTTCAAGCCTTTCAGCCAGGTGGACAGCTCCATCAGCCGCCGCTACGGCGGCACGGGCCTGGGTTTGGCCATCAGCCAGCGCCTCTGTCAACTGATGGGCGGGGAGATCTGGGTGCACAGCCAGCCGGGCCAGGGATCCACCTTTGGTTTCCGTGTCCCGCTGCGTGTTCCGGATCCGGCCCTCTTGGCAGCCCCAGCCCTCGATGCTGCTCTAGCCGGCAAGCGGGTTTTGTTGGTGGAAGACAACGCCAGCCAACGGCAGCTCCTGGCTCGCCTGCTCCAGGCCTGGGGGATGCAGGTAACGGCCTGCAGCTTTGCAGCAGAAGCCCAAGCTCTGGCCAAGGCCCAGACTTTTGACCTGGCCCTGGTGGATACCAGCCTGCCTGACGGCGATGGACTGGCCCTGGCCAAGGCTCTGCAGCAGGAGCAGCCCCCCCTGAGGCCTTTGCTGCTGGTGGCCCGCAGCGCGGCTCTGGCAAGTTCTGGCTCTTTTCCTGCCCTGAGCAAGCCAGTCAAGGCCTCGCAACTGCGGGCTCTGCTTTGCCAGGAAAAAGTGCCTGCCGCTACTTCCCTCTTGGAGCCCCCGCTGCCTTTGGCCAGCCGCTGCCCGTTGCGCATCCTGGTAGCCGAGGACAACCCCGTCAACCAAAAAGTCATCCGCCTAATGCTGGAGCGGCTGGGCTATCAGCCGGACATCGTGGCCAACGGCCTGGAAGCTCTGCAGGCGCTGCAACTGCGCGCCTACGACCTGGTCTTGATGGATCTGCACATGCCGGAGCTGGACGGCCTGGCCGCCACCCGCCGCATCCGCAGCGAACTTCCCCCAGATCGCCAGCCACGCATTCTTGCCCTCACCGCCGATGCTTTCCTGGAAAGCCGTGCTGCTGCCGAGGCCGCCGGCGTCGACGGCTACCTGACCAAGCCCCTGCAGCCGGCTGTGCTGGAGCGCGCTTTGCAGGAAATCTCTTCTTCTTGCACGGAAGAAAAACCGGAGCCAGCCTTGGATCCCGACACCCTGGCCAGCCTACGCAGCATGCTGGGATCCCCCGAAGACTGGCAGGAGATGGTGCAAACTTACCAGCAAGACAGCCAGGCCCTGCTGGGATCCCTGCGCCAGGCTCTGGAGCGGCAAGATGCCCAAACCGTGGCCCAACTGGCCCACCGCCTCAAGGGCAGCAGCAGCACCCTGGGGGCCAAGTCGCTAGCTCAGATGTGTCAGGAGCTGGAGAACCTCTCTCGCCACCCCTCTCCCGCTTTTGTAAACTGGGATACCCTGAAGCAGGCCTTGCAACGGTTGGAAGCCGAGTACCAGCGAGTTACCCTGGAGTTATCGGCTGCCGCGTCTGGGCCTTCTCCTGTTGCCAGTACCCATGCAGAAGCTTAATGCCAAGCCTATGTCAGATCGGCGGGGAGGGAGCTTCTCTGGAGCCGAGGAAAAGCCACTGCTGCTGATTGCCGACGATGATCCCAGCCAGCGGCTTTTGGCTCGCTATGCCCTGGAGCGGGAAGGCTACCAAGTTGTGGAAGCGGACAGCGGCTTGGCTTGTCTAGAAGTCGTAAGCCGCCATCAGCCGGACATGGTGCTCCTGGATGCGGTGATGCCGGATCTGGATGGGTTTGAGTGTTGCCGCCGCCTCCACGCCCAAAACCCCGACATGCCAATTTTAATCGTCACCGCTTTAGAAGACGAAGCCTTTGTCAGTGAGGCCTTTGCCGCCGGTGCCAGCGACTACATCCCCAAGCCCATCCACTGGTCGGTTTTGAAGCGGCGCCTACGCCACTTGCTGCAAGCCAACCAGGCCCAGCGCCGTCTGCAGCAGCTTAACCAGGAACTGGAAGCCAAAGTGCAGGAGCGCACCGCCCAACTGGCCTGCCAGGTGGCAGATCTGGAGCAGCTCAACCGCCTCAAAGACCACTTTCTGGCCACGGTCTCCCACGAGCTGCGCACGCCTTTGACCAAGATCAAGCTAGCCCTGGAACTCCTGGGCCGCACCCCCCTCAACGAGAAGCAGCGGCAATACCGGGACATTGCCCTGCAGGAGTGCGAGGCCGAAATCCAGCTCATCAACCGCCTGTTGGATCTGCAGGGCCTGGAAGGGAAAGACCTGGGCTCTGCCGTTGCAGCTATTGACCTGCCCCACCTCTGGCACAGCTTGATCGAGTCGGCGCAGCAAT
>NZ_JANSJN010000029.1:0-15727 GCF_047462555.1 Synechococcus sp. B60.1 | reverse complement strand
GAGCGCTTCTACCGCGTGCCCACTGCGGATCCCTGGGCCCAGCCAGGTAGCGGCCTGGGGTTGGCTTTGGTGAAGCAGTGGGTGGAATACCTGCAGGGCCACGTTCGAGTCAGCAGCGAGGACGGGTGGACGTGTTTTGTACTCCGCCTGCCCAGCCTAGAGTCGTCCGGCAGGATGTGATCAATGGCCGACGGCAGCGGCAGTTTCGGCGGTGGCAAAGGAAGTGCCGCAGCCACAGCTAGCCACCGCGTTGGGGTTCTTGAATTTGAAACCGCCCCCCAACAGATCCTCGGAAAAGTCGACGGTAAGGCCCTGGATCAAAGTCATGCTCAAGGGATCCACTGCCACCCGAATATCGCCAAAGTCAAAGGTATGGTCGTCAGGGTTGGCCTGGGGCTCGAAGTTCATTACGTAAGAGAGGCCAGAGCAGCCGCTGGGCTTGACCCCCAGCCGCAGGATGGGCTGGGATCCCTCCTTCTCGTACTTGCTGCGCAGGCGTTTTAGCTCTTGGATGGCGCTCTCGGTCAAGGTGATCATGGCGGGAAAGCTGACACTTACTTTTCATCCTAACAAGGGTTTTGGGCCGCCTTTTCCCTGCGCGCGGCAGGAACAGTTGATAAGCTAGGGATCCCATTTCTTCAACTTTACCGTTCTGCCCTTGTGACGGATCCCAACGCCATTCGTGTTACCTTCTTGGGCACCAGCTCCGGCATGCCCACCCGCCAGCGCAATGTCTCTGGCGTGGCGGTGCAGTTTCCGCAGCGGTCGGAATGGTGGCTGTTTGATTGTGGCGAGGGCACCCAACACCAACTGTTGCGGCTGGACGAGCTGCGCCCCAGCCAGTTGCGCCGCATTTTCATCACCCACATGCACGGGGATCACATCTACGGCCTGCCGGGGCTGTTGGCCTCCTGTGGCCTGGGCAGTACCCCCCAGCACATCGACATCTACGGCCCCCCCGGCCTGGAAGAGTACCTGAAGGCGGTGCTGCGCTACAGCGAGACGCGGATCCCCTATTCCTTCCGGGTTCACACCGTAGAAACAGGTCTCATTCTTCAGGATCCAGAATATTGGGTTTTTTGCGCGCCCCTGGATCACCGGGTGCCCGCCTTCGGCTACCGCGTGGTGGAACAGGATCGGCCAGGCACCTTTAACGTGGCCAAGGCTCAGGCCGACGGGATCCCGCCCGGCCCCCTCTACGGCCAGCTCAAGGCCGGGCAATCCATCTTCTGGCAGGGCCGCCACTTCCACGGGCGAGATTATGTGGGGGATCCCATCCCAGGGCGCAAGTTCTCCTACTGCACCGACACCATCTTCTGCCGCAACGCCGTCGATCTCTCCCGTGCTGCTGACCTGGTCATCCACGAGGCCACCTACGCCGAAGCGGATCGCGAACTGGCCCAGCGCGCCAAGCACTCCACTGCCGCCATGGCCGCGCGGGTGGCCGCCGAAGCCAAGGCCCAGACCCTCATCCTCACCCACTTCAGTCCCCGCTACACCCCCGAAGCTCCCATCACCCTAGAAGACTTGCTGGCGGAAGCTCAAGCGATTTTTCCCAACACAATCTTGGCCCGGGATCGGATGACCTACGCGATCCCGCGCCGCAGCCCTGCTCCCCTGCCGGTGGGGGTCTAGACCCGCCTTGCTAGCTAGAATGATAGGACTGACAGCCTCAACCTGCGATGACGGATCCCAGACCCTATCCTGAACGGCCTCCATTTCCAGAGCGGCCCAAAACTAAGCAACTGGATCAAAACGCCAGCGAGTGGCAAGCTTTCAGCGCCTTGCCCCCGGCAACCTCCTTGCCTCCTGTACAAGCAGAGCGACCGGCTTCCCAAGCAGCCAGCTCGCCCCAGGCCGAGGAAAACCTGCCCAAACTGGCCCCCTGGGGCAAACGGATCGGGGCCTTTGCCCTGGATTTTGGGCTGGGGCTGGGGGTCTCCTACCTGGCGCAGGGCTTGGCTTCTCTGGTGGGAGCCGATGCGGGCGCCGTGGACATGACCGGCTACATCGCCTTCTTCGCCACCTGGCTGGTGAACCGCGGCTACTTCCAATCCCGCCCCGCTGGCCAAAGCCTTGGCAAATGGCTGCTGAACCTCAAAACCTTGGATCCCGAAACCGAGGCCCCACCCCACCTGGTTCGCTCCCTGGCCCGCGAGGGGGTGCTCTCCCTATTTGTGCTCACGGAAGCCCTGCTGGTGCCCCTGGCGGCCGATGGGCTGTTTGCCTTCTTCGACAAGGAAAAACGCCAGAGCATCCACGACCGCGCCGGGCGCACCCTGGTGGTGGAATCGGAGCAGGGTTACCACTTAGATAAGAAAGCCCTGCGGTTGCTGCAGGACATCCTGGAGGGAGACGCCGCCGAGGACGTCAAGTCCGCTGCTCGCGAGCTGTTGCGCCAAGCTCAACGCAATGAGGCAGTGCGCGATCTTTCCCAGCAGATGCAGCGCCTGAGCAAGGACGTGGATCGAAACACCCGCAGCCTAAGACAACAAACCGGCAAGCAAGTCAAAAACTGGGTTGATTCCGTCAAAGAAAAGTTGGATAATTGGTGATCGCGCTTACGAGGTGAACCCACCTCCAGCCTCAACCCCTGGGGTTGGGGGTTCTCAAGTGCTTTTACTTCCTCCACCTTGGGATCCACTATGGCCAAAGCAAAGGGTGCTCGCATCATCATTACCCTGGAGTGTACGGAGTGCCGCACCAACGTCAATAAGCGTTCTCCAGGGGTGAACCGCTACACCACCACCAAAAATCGCCGTAACACCACGGCCCGCTTGGAGCTGAAGAAATTCTGCCCCAAGTGCAACCGCCACACCGTCCATAAAGAGATCAAGTAGTTCAAGCCGCTTTACCGTTCTCCTGACCTATGGTTTACGCTCGTCGCCGCCTGTCTCCCATCAAGCCGGGAGAGCCGATCAAATACACCGATGTTGAGCTGCTCAAGAAATTTGTAACCGAGCGAGGCAAAATTCTGCCCCGCCGCATCACCGGCCTGACCGCCAAGCAGCAGCGGGAGCTGTCTACTGCCATCAAACGGGCGCGCATCCTGGGTCTTCTTTACTTTGTCAACAAAGAAGGATAAGTTGCTGGTTGCTTTCTCCGGATCCCGATGAGCCTGCAGCTTTCGCCGCGATTGCAAGCTCGAATGGCCCAACCCCTTGAGATTGGTGGGGTGAAGATTTTCAGTCGTGTCTTTCAGGCACCCCTGTCGGGAGTAACCGACAAAGTGTTTCGGGGGCTGGTACGCCGCTTTGCCCCGCAAAGCTTGGTCTACACCGAAATGGTGAACGCGACGGGGTTGCACTATGCCCGCGAGCTACCCCGCATCATGGAAGTGGGCGAGGGGGAGCAGCCCATCGGCATTCAGTTGTTCGACTGCCGACCTCACTTTTTGGCGGAAGCAGCCCGTATGGCGGTGGATGAGGGGGCGACCTTGGTAGATATCAACATGGGCTGCCCAGTAAACAAGATTACCAGAAACGGCGGTGGCTCTGCCTTGCTGCGGGAGCCAGACACAGCAGCCCGGATCGTGGAAGCGGTGGCTAAGGCTGTGTCCGTGCCCGTAACGGTGAAAACTCGCCTGGGTTGGTCGGATCAGGAGATCAACATTCTGGATTTTGCCCACCGGCTGCAGGAGGCCGGAGCGCAATTGCTGACTTTGCATGGCCGCACACGCGCCCAGGGCTTCAACGGCAAAGCCCGTTGGGATTGGATTCGCCGCGTCAAAGAGCATCTGCGCATTCCGGTAATCGCCAATGGGGATATTTTCTCGGCCGCTGCAGCGGTGAAGTGTCTGGAGGAAACCGGCGCCGACGGCGTGATGTGCTCCCGCGGCACCATGGGCTACCCCTTCCTAGTGGGGCAAATCGATTACTTCCTGAAAACCGGCCAAGAAAGACCAGCTCCTACCCCCCTGGATCGGATTCAAATGGCTTTAGAACACTTGCGAGGCCTCTGGGAGTATAAGGGAGAACGTGGCATCCGTCAGGCCCGCAAGCACATGACCTGGTACATCAAGGATTTTGCCGGTGCCTCTCAGTTTCGCGCCCTTCTCTGCCGCATCGAGACCTTGCAAGAAGGGGAAGCCCTTCTACTTCAGGCCATGGAGCGCTGCCAAGAGGCCCCGCTGCAGCCGGAAGAAGTAACTGAAGACTCAAACTCCGAAATTGAGCAGGGGATCCTTTTGCCCTAACGGCTGGGCAGTAGCCAATTGGCCTTTGACTGCCGTTTGCAAGCGGTTGTTTTCATCTTGAAACAAGGCATCCACGCTTCTGGAGAAGCGACCCTGTCTGGCTATGGGCAGTTGAGCATAGGCAAACTGCCCTGGCTGAAGCTGAAGTGACAGTAACCTTGCCAAACGGGAGCTCGCGACCAGCAGCTTCCGCCGCACCTGAGCTCGATGCGGACTTTTGGTCTGGCGGGCCCAGCTAGCCAAAGGCTGCCACGGTTTTCCCAAGCAACCTGTGGAAAACCTGTGAAAACCCCCCAAAGGCCGCCCCCAGCCTTCATGGGATCCCCAGGCCACATCTAGAGCAGTGGGATACTAGACTAGGGCATCCTACACCGGTTGTGTGTTAAGTTTTATGAATTTGTCAGGGAATAACAACATTTTTATCCTCTCGGCCTGTGGAAAACTTGTGGAAAACTCCAAAAATCTGTGGAAAACTTGTGGAAAAACCCCCCGAGTTATCCACAGAGTATTTATACCTTGTGGAAAATTGGCCAAGTTATCCACAGTTTTTCCACAGGTGGGGAATACGATCAAAAGCTTGTGGCGCAAGGCTTTTCCGATCAATTTCCACAGTTTCCACAGCCCCTACTACTACTAGATCAAAAAATTAAATTGGGTAGGGATCGTGGTTTTTAACTTTATCCTGCGCGCGCGAAGAAAATTTTTTTGCAAAACTCGTCTGGGCAGGGAGGGATCCGTGGGAAGCAGGCGGTGTAGGATAGGCATATTCAGCTCGCAAGTCCCCAATGGTGCAAGCTCAACGTCCTGTGGATTGGGAAGTCGAAGCCAGCTCGCCCGCGTCTGCCCCGCGCGACGGCAGCTCTGGGTATCCCTTTCCCGTCAACGGGACAGAGTCTTTCAGCGAGGCTGTCGATCTACCTGCCGGCGGTCTTTGCTTCACCTGTGAGCAAGCTGCGCTCAGCCATCACCTTGCTGCAGTTAGCCGAGCCGTTGCCAGCCGTCCTGCCCTGCCGGTTTTGGCCAACGTGCTGGTAGAGGCAAGCGCAGAGGCACAGCGAGTTGCTCTGACGGCCTTTGACTTAAACTTGTGCATTCGCAGCGAGTTCGAGGCCGAGGTAAAGGGATCCGGTCGCACCACGCTGCCGGCCAAGCTGCTCAGCGACATCGTCAGCCGCCTGCCCAGCGGCCCGATCGGTGTTAGCCAAGCTCCAGAGAGCGCTGCTGTGACCCTTACATCGGCCGCCGGACAGTACCAGCTACGCGGCATGCCTGCGGAAGAGTATCCCACCTTGCCCGAGATAGCGCTCCGCACTGCCGATGCTGAGGAGGAGAGCTTGGCCGCCCAGATCCTTGAGCTGCCCATCGAGAGCTTGCTGCAAGGGATTGGCCAAACCCTCTTTGCCGCTTCCGGTGATGACACCAAGCAAGTGCTTACGGGTGTACATGTCAAGCTCTTAACCGGGGATCCGCCGCGGCTGGAGTTTGCAGCCACCGATGGACATCGCCTGGCGATGGTTCAGGTGGAGGCCGAAGGGATCCCAGTTGATTTGGCTGCTGGGGGGACAAAACTGGATTTCACCATTCCCGCTCGGACTCTACGAGAGGTGGAGCGCATCCTCGCTGCCCAGACGGCAGCTTCTGCAGTGGAACTGCGGTTTGACCGGTCGCAGGTGCAATTTATTTTGGGCGCCGGCGGCACTCAGTGCCAGCAGCGGATTACCAGCCGCCTTTTGGAGGGCCAGTACCCCGACTACAACCGCCTGATCCCGCGGCAATTTGAGCGGCATGTAACCCTGGAGCGTCGGCCTTTGATCGAGTCCTTGGAGCGGGTGGGGGTGTTTGCTGCCCAGCGGAACGACATCATCAAGTTCAACCTTTCTGAGGCAACCCAAACCCTACGCATCAGCACCGAGGCGCCCGATGTGGGCAGCGGCGAGGAATCTCTGCCGGTACAGATGTCCGGCCCTGACCTGGAGCTGGCTTTTAATGTGCGCTACCTGCTGGAGGCCCTTAAGGTGTTTCATACGCAGCAGGTGAGCCTGGAGCTGAACGGCGCCACTCAGCCGGCCATCTGGAAGCCAATTGGAGCGACGCGCCTCTGCTATTTGGTCATGCCGGTTCAACTGCGGGCTACCTAGCCCACCCAAGCCCGACCCAAATCGAAGATTGGCCCCAGCGGCTAAACCGGGTAGATGCCGACACAGCTCAAACAAAGCGGTGGGTAAACTCTTGGATCAAGTCCACCCGCCCTTTGCGCAAAACGGCCGGATCCAGGCGCTCGGTCGTGTTGCAGGTCATCAACACCACCAGCCTCTGCCTGCAGTCGAGATAATCGGGATCGAGCACGCTTTGGTGAAGGGTGCCATCCAGCAGGCTGAGGATGCGTTCGGTTTTGGTGCTCTGCTGGGCCACCTCGCTGGCTCGGTCTTGGGCGAGGTTATCGGCTTCGTTGATGATCAAGCAGACCCGCTCCAGGTAGGGGGGCGCGATGAACTCCTGTACGGCTTCGTGATCCAAGATAAACACCACATAGCCCAGGGGCACCAGCAGCTCGTGGGCCACCGCTTGCGTCCAGGCCGTTTTACCTGTACCTGGGATCCCGTGCACCAAGACCGCCAATCGCTCCTGCTGTAGAATCTGCTGTTGCACTTGATCGGTAAAGGCCTGAATTTCAGCGGGAAAAGAACTGATTGGATAGGGGCTGTAGACTTGCCCGATCCGGCTTTGGTAGCCGCTCACCATCACCGCCAGATTGTAAGTAACCTTGCGAATTAAGGGCCTGAGATCCACGCCCAGCAGGGTGTAGCGGCGACGGTTGTGATGGGTGGTCTGAACTTGCAGCCAAATCTGGTGCTCTGGCCAGAAGGCATAGGTGGTGCCCGGGCTGCTGATTTCCTCCCAACTGCTGAAACGCTCGACCGGATAGTAGAAGTAGCGCTCCATATAGAATTGCACGATCTGCGCCGGTCGCCCCAGATGCGCCAAAACTCTGAGAACGGTCATTTCCTGCAGGCGCCTTAAAACGTAATCGATGGGAATTTGATCGCGGCTCACCTGCTGCCGAATCGGCGTCTCCGTGGAGAGCTGATCTTGAAATACTGTATAGTCGGGGCCGGGCAGAGGTGGGGTGATGCTATTCCAAAACTCTTCGATCTCGTAACGGGTGTTCTCTGAAAATAAGTTGAGAAAGTTGGCCAGCGGGCTGTACTCTCTACGTCCTACCGCATTGGCAACATCGCTGCACACATCCAAAAATTTCTCGGCCAACGCCCAGGGATCCCGCATCGCCAGTTGCCAGAAATACTCGGCATCGAAATGGCGGTACAGGGGCTTCCACCCAGATTGCAGTAGGTTGTAGCTATTGGCCTGCCGGTAGCCGGGGTAATAGTCTTCGTAATCGTTATCCATGCAGGGTTAGGGTCTAAGAAGAGGGGAAACCAATAGGAGGCGCTAGGGCGTGGACGCCTGACGCTCTTCAGCCCAGCACTGGGATCCCAAAAAAGAGGATAAGACCTGTATGCTAGCTTGCGTCCCCAGCCCGGAGACAACAGCCCCACCGTTTTCCGGTGCCGGCCCAGGCCCAAGGGTAGGGATCCCCAGATCCTGTTGGAAAAGGATATCCAAATTAGGTAGAGAGGGCTTCCAAATCGTTGCTGCAGGCTGCAGAGGTGGGATGGGCTCGGAGAGCAGCTTGGGCGTTGCGGCGCAGCCGGTGGGCCTTGAGGCGGCGCAGGGCAGAGGCGGGGAAGCGGCGGTCAAACTCCTCGTCGCCGATCCGCGCCAGTTCTTGGAGATCGGGGGCAACGTTCCAAGGGTAAGGCTGAAAATCCGGGATCCGGCTGGGGCGGGCAAAGCGCTGGTTCCAAGGGCAGACCTCTTGGCAGATGTCGCAGCCGGCCACCCAATTGTGCAGGTTCTGGGCAATTTCGGCAGGGATCCGCTCAGCATGGCTCTCTAAGGTGTGGTAGGCAATGCAGCGGCGGGAATCCACCACCCCTGGGCTGACGATGGCCTGGGTGGGGCAGGCTTCCAGGCAGCGGCTGCAGGTGCCGCAGTGGGCAGTATGGGGACGGTCGGGGAGCAGGGGGAGAGTTGTCAAGATCACCCCCAGGAAAACCCAGGAGCCGTACTCGCGGGTGAGCAAGAGGCCGTTTTTGCCAATCCAGCCCAAGCCCGCCCGCATGGCCCAGGGCTTTTCCGCCACCGGGCCGGTATCCACATAGAATCGGCCTCGATAATCCGGGAACTGGGCTTGCATCCAGAGGTGGAGCTGCTTCAGCCGCCGCCCCAGCACGCGGTGGTAGTCCCGCCCCCAGGCATAGCGGGAGATTTTGCCCTTGCCCGGATCCCGACTGTGGCAGATGGGGGTGTAGTAGTTGAGGGCCACACAGACCAGAGATTGCACCCCCGGCAGCACCCGCTCTGGATCCATTCGCCGCGGATCGGCCATCCAGGCCATGTCGGCGGCCATGCCCGCGGCCATCCAGGCCCGCAAGCCCGCCAAGTCAGGGGGATCCGCTGCACTGGCGATGCCGACCTTGTCAAAGCCCAGCGCCAGCGCCTGCTGCTTCACCTGTTCGGTAGCTCTGGCCCAGTCGGCTGCTCCTCCCACGGTCGGCTCCGGCAACTCTAGGGCTATTCTGGCAGACCCATCACCTGGCGGTAGCGGGCCTCCAGTTGTGCTGCCTGCTGCGAGCGACGGAAGGGATCCCAGTGGCTGTGCTCGAACAGCTCCTGCCGCAACTGGGCCACGTCCACCGTCGTTACCTCGCCGTTGGCCACCACCCGCTTCCCTCTAACCCAGACGCTGTGCACCGCCTGAGTGGGCCGGCCCAGCACCAGCAGCCCGATGGGATCGGTACGGGGCAACAGCGACAGTTGGGTGAGATCGTAAAGCACCAGATCCGCCTGCTTGCCCACCTCCAGGGATCCCAGCTTCTCTCCCAGCCCTAGGCCAATGGCCCCACCGCGGGAGGCCATCTCGACGCTCTCGCGGGGCGAGATCCAGTGGCGGTAGTCGGGATCCGTGATGTTGTGCAGGATGGTGCCGATTTTAATGGCCTCCAAGAGATCCTGGGAGTCATTGCTGGCTGACCCATCGCAGCCAAAGGCCACATTCACCCCCGCCCGCCGGTACTTGAGGATGGGGGCGATGCCACTGCCCAGGCGTAGGTTGCTCAAGGGGTTGTGAACAACCGTAGAGCCGGTGCGGGCCAAGATCTCGATATCGGCATCGGTAAGCCAGACGCAGTGGGCCAGCGAGGTTCTCCGGTCTAGGTAGCCCAAGCGCTCCAGGTGCTCGACTGCGCTGCAGCCGTATTTTTCCTGGGCCAACCTCTGCTGGGCGCGGGTTTCCAGCAGGTGGGCATGGCGGGGGAGGTCATACTTCTGGCTCAACTCTGCGCAGCCCTCAAACAGCTTGTCAGAACAGAGTTGGATGCCGGTGGGGGCCACCATCAGGGTGATGCCCTCTCCCGGGCGGTGGTACTTCTCAACCGCCTCTTCCACCAGGGCCAGCACCTCTGAGGTGCTCAGGGGATAGGCTGCCGCCTCGCCAGCGAAGGATGAACCGCCGGGCAGGCAGGTGGAGAGGGCCTGATCCTGAAGCAGGGGACCGATGAAGGCGCGGATCCCGACTTCTCGATAGGCCCGCACCGCCGCCTCGAGGGTGGCCAACTCTTGGCCGGGGATGAGGATGAGATGATCCACCACCGTCGTGCCGCCGCTGAGCAGGGTCTCCACCGCCGTTGCCAGCGCGCTGAGGTAGATCTTTTCCGGATCCGGCGGCGCGTACTCGTGCAGTTGCGCCAGCCACAGCTCCAGCGGGTAGGGCGGGATGATCCCTCTTTGCCACAGCTCGGAAGAATGGGTGTGGGCATTGACAAAGCCCGGCAGCAAGAGTTGGTTGCCGGCCTCCAGTTCTAGGCTGTCTGTGCCCGTTGCGGGTAACCCTTTATCGATAGCAGCAATCCGTTCCCCCTCGATGCGCACATCTGTGGTTTCGTAGCCTGTGCCGGTGGGGATCAACGCATTGCGTAGGATACAGCTCATGCCCAAGATCCAAAATGACCGCCTGTCACCCTAGCGTGTTGTAGTTGGCCGTGCCAAGGCAAAAAATAGGGAAACTCCATCCAGAAAGCCTCAACCTGCTCAGCCGGCTTGCCATGGTGGGAGAAGCAGAGTGGCACTGCTGCCGCCCACTGGGGTGAATTCAGGGATCCCTCGGCAATAGAGCTATTTTTTCTTCTTGCTGGAGCCTTTTTTGGCTGGCTTGCTCTCGGCAGCCGGTTCAGGAACAACCACCTCAGTAGTAGTCTCGGCAGCAGCTTGGTCAGCGACAGGTTCTGCCCCTTGCGCTGGCTCTGCCGGCTTGAGACCGGCCTGAGCAGCCACTTCAGCGGCAAAATCCGCTTCCTGTTTCTCGATCCCTTCTCCCAAAACGAAGCGGGCAAACCGCCGCACCCGGATGTTTTCCCCTAGCTTGGCAATGTGCTGCTTTACCAATTCCTCTACGGTAATCGAGGAATCTTTAATAAAGGGCTGATCCATCAAAGACAGCTCTTTCAGGCGCTTCTCGATGCGGCCTTGCACAATCTTTTCCCGCACGTTTTCAGGCTTGCTGGCCAGATCCTCTTTGCCCATCTCGATGGCC
The DNA here is from genome assembly GCF_047462555.1 of Synechococcus sp. B60.1. Lineage (NCBI taxonomy): Bacteria > Bacillati > Cyanobacteriota > Cyanophyceae > Synechococcales > Synechococcaceae > Synechococcus > Synechococcus sp. B60.1. The sequence goes on along the minus strand of NZ_JANSJN010000029.1, from coordinate 4,880 downwards.
CTTTCCCGCTCCACCACTTCGGGAGGGATCTGGTCGATGCTGACGTACTCCACACTTTGGCAGGCGGCAATCTGCTTGGCAATATCTTGCACCAGCTTCTTAAAGTCTTCGTTGCGGGCCACAAAATCCGTCTCGCAGTTCACCTCCACCAACACACCGATCCGGTTGCCGAAGTGGATGTAGCTATCGACAACCCCCTCAGCCGCGACGCGACCGGCCTTTTTGGCTGCCCCCGCCAACCCTTTCTGCCGCAGCCAGGTGATGGCTTTCTCCATATCGCCACCGGACTCTTCCAGGGCTTTTTTGCAGTCCATCATGCCTGCGCCCGTCTTTTCGCGCAGCTCTTTAACCAATTTGGCATCAATACTCATGAGGGTTCCTCAAATCTCACATCGTACAAAGAGGCAGAAAGGATGTGGCTGGATGTAGAGGATAGCCAGGAGCAGAACAAAGGATGAATCTAGATTTTAAGGATACAGTCTTCCGGAGAAAGGATGAACAGGGAGTAACTCGAACCGCACGGGATCCCTGCTCTCGTCCCAAGGGTCACTCGCCCTCGTCGGGATCCCCCTCCTCTTCATCCTCCATATCTTCCAGAATGTCATCCTCCAGATCCATGTCCATAGCCCCCTCGTAGTCGTACTCATCCTCTTCGACTGTGTCGAGCTGCCCGTGTCGCCCTTCATAGATGGCATCGGCCAGCTTGCCTACAATCAGCTTAATCGCTCGGATGGCGTCGTCGTTAGAGGGGATGAAGACATCGCTCAGGTCAGGATCGCAGTTGGTATCCAGCAGTGAGATGATTGGAATCTTGAGCTTGATACATTCCTGAACGGCGTTGGCCTCCCGCCGCTGATCGACGATGATCACCGCGTCGGGGAGCTTGCGCATGGTTTTGATGCCGCCCAAGTACTTCTCCAACTTGGCCAATTCCCGTTTTAGGCGGGCCGCTTCTTGCTTGGGCAGGCGATCCAGCAGGCCGCTGCTCTGCATCTCCTCGATTTCCTTGAGGCGGTCGATGCGGGTTTTGATGGTGGCCCAGTTGGTGAGCATGCCCCCCAGCCAGCGCTGGTTGACGTAGTAGCTGCCACAGCGGGTGGCCTCATGGGCAATGATCCCGGCGGCTTGCCGTTTGGTGCCGACAAACAGGAAACGCCACCCCTTTTCGGCCCCCTCCCGCACGTATTCATAGGCTTCGTTGAGGTAACGGGCCGTCTGCACCAGGTCGATGATGTGAATGCCGTTGCGCTCGGCGAAAATGTAGGGCCGCATCTTGGGGTTCCAGCGGCTGGCCTTGTGGCCGAAGTGTACTCCTGCCTCCAGCAGTTGAGGCAAACTGACTATGCTCATGAGTTGGTTGTCTCCTACGGGTTGGCCTCCGCCCGAACGGATCCCCGTTGGGGACACCCGGTGGCTCGGGCGTGTGGTATTTCAACAGCCTAACTAAGCTAACATGTCTTCTACAGGATCCGGCCACCAAGACCTCCCCCTTGCCGAGATCCAGTTCTAAAAGCTAGATTAGTAAAGCACCTCCAGAGATTCTCTCTGGCTTAGGTGCGTCGGGGCGTAGCGCAGCTTGGTAGCGCACCACTTTGGGGTAGTGGGGGTCGAAGGTTCAAATCCTTTCGCTCCGACTCTGGCTACATAACTGTACCGAGACCGAAAAAGGTCGCTCGTGCGGGGAAAGGGCTGGGGCTCTGCCTCGTTCTAAGGTTCTCTGCTGCTGGGGGAGCTGGACGAGGCAGCAGGCTTAGGAGGAGAGGTGGGGTAAGCTTTGCAAGACAGTGTGGACAACGGCTGCTGAATTTAGCGCCGCCACCTGAAAAAAACTGAGGAAGTCGGTTTCATCCCCCGCGTCGCTGACCGAGCGCACCAGCAGACAAGGGATCCCGGCCTCTTGAGCCACCCGCACCACGGCTGCCCCTTCCATCTCCACCACCAGTGCCCCGGTGCGCTCGCGAATTTGGCGGCGCAGCTCGGCGTCGGCTACGAACACGTCGCCGGTGGCCACCAGGCCTTGGTGGATGACCGGCTGCCGTCCGTGTAGGGAGTGAAGAGGGATCCGCTCCGATTGGGCCACGACTAAGTCGTAGAAGGCGCTATCGGCTTCTGCCAGAGGGTAGCGCAGTTCAGGGATGAAGTCGATCCCTAAGACAAAGCCCTCAGGGCGTCCAGTGCCGAAATCGTGCTCGATGGCAGCATGGGCCAGCACCACATCCCCCATCTGGAGGTGATCGGCTAAGGAGCCGGCCACGCCAGTAAAGATGATGCCCCGCAAAGGAAAATGGGTCACCAGCAGAGCTGCCGTGGTTGCTGCCCGTACCTTACCTACCCCCCCTTGAACCACCACCACCGGTTGGCCAGCCAGGGATCCCTGATGGAACTGCCGCCCCAGGTGGTGATGAATGGAGCGGGTTTCCATCGCTTCGGCAAGCATGGCCACTTCTTCCGGCAGAGCTCCCAAAATGCCAACAGCCTTCGGGGGGGAGTGGGATGGAGATGCCATAGCGCTTTCCTCAGGTTTGAGAGGCCGTAGGGATCCGCTGCCCCCACATGCCTGGCCATTTGGTGACCTTCAGATCTCCCAGCACCTGTACTTGACAGGCCAAGCGCAGCCCGTTGCCGCTCTGCGCCGCCGAGGTGGATGGGGGTTGATGGGGTGGCAAAGATAGACGGGCCCGTTCTCGCCAGCCCATGGGGGAGACAGCCCCTTCGATCTGTACGGCACAGGTGCCCAGACCGCGGCAGTTGAGGACATGAGCCGGTGGGTTGTAGAGCGGGATCCCGGCCTGCAGCAGCACCTGGCGCAGGTTGGTGCCCACCTCACAGACGAGGGTGCGTCCTTGCACTTGAATCTGGGGCATCAGCCGCTTTCCCAACGTCGAACAGCTCCATTCTGGCCCAAGCCGGATCCCGAGAGAGAGGCGACCGACTAGGTCGGGGTGCTAGGCAGTATAGTTAAGGTGGTTGGACAGGGAGTAGGGGAAAGATCATGGCCTACAGCGAGCCGCTCGTTGACCGTTCTCCAGAGGTTTTTTCGGTGTTGGAGGAACCTGTTCGCTATGTTGAGATCGTCTCGGCGGTGGTTTCCAGCCTCAAGGAGGATGCCGCCTATGAGAACCACGAGCAGGGGCACACCTGGAAATTCACCTACGGCAGCGTGGAAGTGTTCGTCCACCTGAGCGGCGAATCCCCCGAAGATACCCTGTTGGTCTGGTCTCCCGTTCTCTCTCTGCCGGTGGCGGAGCCGGCTAAGCTCATGCAGAAGCTGCTGGAGAAAAATTGGAGCGACACTCTGGAAGCGCGCTTTTGCATCTGGAACAACCAAGTGGTACTCAACCACCACCGCACCCTGGAAGGGATCAGCGCCGGCGAGATCTCGCGCGCCATCACCCTTGTGGCCAGCTTGGCCGATGAGTACGATGAGCAGCTCCAGGCTGAGTTTCCCAAAGCTTGAGCCGCGGCGCGATCAGGATGGGATCCCCAGGCTACTGGCTGCCCTATTGCGTAGCCGCCGGCACCTGGCAAATGGAGCAAGATACCTGGCTTTTGCAGCGGCTGCGCCACGCCCCTAGACCCTATTTGCGCTTTTACGGCTGGGATCGGCTTACCCTCTCCCTAGGGCGGCACCAAGCCTGGCCCGACCCAGCGCCAGGGATTCCGGTGGTGCGCCGTCCCACTGGCGGAAGAGCGGTCTTACACCAGGCGGCTGAAGATGGAGCAGAGCTGACCTACAGCTTGGTGCTGCCCCTGTCTTACCTCCAAGCTCGGCTGCCCCGTTTGCAGCGAACCTCGGTGTACGACTTCTGCTGCCGCTTTTGGGTAAAGGGGCTGGCAGAACTGGGCGTTGAGGTGGATCCAATCCTCCCTGCTCACAACCGAGCCCATGGCCAGAACCGCCCAGCCCTAGATTCGGGCTACCGCAACAAAACCAGTTGCTTTGCTGCCCGTACCCGCGCCGATCTCAGCTGGGGAGGCAAAAAGCTGATGGGCAACGCCCAACTGTGGCAACCCTGGGGGATCCTGCAACAGGGATCCCTGCTGTTGCGGCCCAATTTCGAGCTGTGGGAACGATACCTGCCCGGCTCGCAGGTGATTGGCCTGTACGACCTTTGCCCCACAGCGCCGGGGATCCCTGCTTTGATGGAACATTTTCTCCAAATGGCCCAGGAGTGCTTTGAGGTGGAATGGCAAGAAGAAACCTGGCCGGATCCGCTTCACTGGGAGGATCCGGCGGGGATAGCTGACCCTGAGTGATAGAGAACGGCAAGATTCACTTCCCCCCTCTCCCTCTGGGAGAGGGGCTAGGGGTGAGGGGGGGCTCGTCTCATTGGTATTCGGGATAACTTTGGAAGTGGTTGCGTTCTTGACACTCCCACCGCCTCAAGGGGGGGATTCTTACGCAGTCCACAAACGAGCCCGTAAAGGCACTGTCAAGACGCCTCTAGACAGTTCCGTGTTGCAGATGCATCTCCATCCAAAGGGGCTGTGCTAAAACCAAGGCAGCGCTCAGCCAGGTGAGCCATGCCAAAAGTTTGGGCGGCAGTCTTGCTCAGTGTATCGCTGTGGATCCCCCAGCCTGCTTGGGCCATTGCCCTCGAACAAGTGCCCAACCCCCGCCGCCAGTATGGAGGATGGGTTTCCGACACCGCCAACATCCTCAGCAGCAGCACTGAAAACGAGCTCAACCGTCTCCTTACCCAGCTTGAGCAGCGTACCACTGCCGAGATGGCGGTGGTGACGGTACCCAATACTCAGGGATATGCCACGCCGAAAGCGTTCACCACGCAGCTATTTAACTACTGGGGCATTGGCAAGGCCGGTCGCAACAACGGCGTGTTGTTTCTCATCTCGGTGGGGGATCGGCGGGTGGAAATTGA
>NZ_JANSJN010000028.1:0-26193 GCF_047462555.1 Synechococcus sp. B60.1 | reverse complement strand
TTCAAGTTTTGCCTGAGTTTATCGCCCAATACCGGAATTTGCCCCCGGAACAACTGGCGGCTGCAGGCCAGGAAGTTCTCCAACTGGCCGATGAGAAGCTCTTTCGCTTCACGATTAGCCCTTAGCAGGAAATCTTGTTTTGGGATCCCTTCAGCATTTGTCAATGGCCTGGAGACGAACTAGCAGGCTGCTTTATCGCTATTTGCACTAAGCCCACTAAGGGATCCGCGCTCGGGCAAACACATTCTAGGGAACAACCTTCAAGCCCGGCAAGCAATCGTCTTGGGTGGCTTGGGATCCCGCAAATATCTGCGGCGGGGCATCGGGGTAGAAGACGGTGATGCCCTTGGCCTGCGGATCCACAATCCAAACGCGGGGGATCCCGGCCTCCAAATAGTCCGCTGCTTTTTGAACTGCAGCCCCAAAGCTCTGACCGGGAGAGAGGATCTCGGTTTGGGGGCTGTCCTCAAAAAGTTGATCATGCCATTGCACCCAAGAGGAAACAGTTTTGACCGTCAGTCTGGGGTTCTGGGTCAAACGGGCGGCCAGGGATCCCTTGACAATCCAACAAAACCAGGAGACCAGGATACCTCGCCGCTTTAACTAAACGCGCAAAATTCCCCACCGTCTATACGGTAGGATGGGTAGCACCCCCAGCTTGAGGCTGGATATACTGTTTCACTATTTCTAAGGCTGCACCAAACAATACACCTAGAATTGTGCCAAAACTTGTCTTTTTCCCAGTATACCCTACTCAGTTGTTCTCCAAATTGCTACCTCAAAACTCGGCTCGATTTCTGAGTTTTGTCATAGAAGGTGCTGCTTAGAAGAAGTACTGTACTGACTTTAGCCTTGACTGAGTACCGTAAGGTGAGTAAAACTGTACGGGTAAACAGACGGCAGATGTTGCGACTCTATCTCAACAAAAGCCAGGAGAAGGCTATGCTCGTCGTCTGCACTGTTACTTGTACAACGCTTGCGTCGCTCAAAGGACTCCGTCCCGCTTGCGCAGTCGGCACTATTCAGGCTGGACATATCCCAGCTCTTCGGGATGAAAGGTAACCAGTAACGGTAAGCACGGCACCGTCACCCTCAATGACTTGGGCATTACCCTAAAGAGGCGGAGCAGGGACAACGATTGGGGAAAACCGACCACGCTAACCCTTGTCTACAAACCATCTTTGCGGCAGTGGTATGCTTCGTTCCCCGTAGAGGTGGAGGTACCCCATGGCTCCCAGTCGGAGTTGAGGGATGAGTCTATCGTTGCCTACGATTCGGGCACCGAGACAGCCATCACCTTGTATAACGGGAGCAGAGGCTCGGCACACGGGATCCATGAAGCACCTGGGGCAGAGGAAGAGACGGAAGCCTTGCCCAGGTGGGGAAACCCCAGCTGCTTATGCAGTGGGGCCTAACTGCTGTTTGGGGAGGCTTGCGTTGCCCGCAGCTCTTCTTCCTTTGGGAGAGGGGAGCTAGCAACGCAACTTGTAGCACCAGGGCTGCCGGGCTCCCTTAGCTAATCTTGAGGCTGTTGATGTTGCACCGTCTCAGGGCAGGCGCCGTTCGCCTCACCAAGCCCGTCAGCACATTGCCAGGGCCAATTTCCCATACCTCTTGGATACCGTCGGCAGCCATCTGTAGCACTGTCTCTCGCCAGCGGACTGGAGCAGTCATCTGGGACAGCAGCGCCTGCTTGAGAACTTGGGGATCTCGGCTGGCGGCAGCCGTGCAATTGCTGTAGACCGGCACTCGCGGAGCCTGAAAGTCAACCTCGCGCAAGGTGTGGGCAAAGGTTTCCGCCGCCGCCTGCATCAAGGGCGAGTGAAAGGCGCCGCTGACTTTGAGGGGAACGGTGCGCTTAGCCTGCAACTGCTCACAGACAGCCTGCACCCCCTCGACCGAGCCGCTGATCACCACCTGATCCGGGCTGTTGTCGTTGGCAATGACCACGTCGGACGTCATCTGGCACAGGTGCTCCAGCTTGTCGCGATCAAAGCCAATCACCGCCGCCATGCTGCCGGGGGGATCCCCTGCAGCTTCCATCAACTGGCCCCGCAGCGCCACCAGCCGCAGGCCAGTCTCAAAATCAAATACCCCGGCAGCGTAGAGGGCGCTATATTCTCCCAAGCTGTGGCCGGCTGTACAGGCAGGAGCCTGACCCTGAGCGTAGAGATAGTCCGTCAGCAGGGCTGATACGGTGAATAAAGCCGGCTGCGTGTAGCTGGTCTGATGGATCTGCTCTTCCGAGAGCGCCAAGGGATCCCATCCCAGCCTCTCGCGGGCCAAAGCCAACTTCTGGGCCGCCCCCGGCCAATCCTGTAAGTCCTTTCCCATGCCCACGGCTTGGGATCCCTGGCCGGGATAGATCCAGGCAACGGTCATCAACTCATTTCCCCCAACGAAAGACAATCGCTCCCCAGGTGAGGCCGGCGCCAAAGCCTGCCATCACCCCCAGATCGCCAGCGCCAAAGCGCCCCTGCGCGATCCAGGTGGCCAAGGCAATCGGTACCGAAGCGCCGGAGGTGTTGCCGTACTGTTCTAGGACGCTGGCCACCCGCTGGGGATCCAACTGCAAGCGCTTGGCCACAGCATCGAGGATGCGCTGGTTGGCCTGGTGGATGAAGTAGCCTTGCACGGCTGCTGCGGGGATCCCGGCCCGAAAGAGAGCCTTCTCGACAATCTCCGGCACCGCCTGGACGGCAAACTTGTACACCTCGCGGCCATTCATAGCGATGGGGCAGCAGCGGTATTGCCCCACCTGCAGGGATCCCGCCAGGGTCTTGGTCTCGGTGGCCATAGCCAGGCTGAGTAGCTCGCTGCCGCTGCCATCGCTGCGCAGCTCGATGCTGAGGATGCCGCTGTCCCCCTCTCTTGCGGCTTCCAGCACCACCGCCCCCGCGCCGTCCCCAAACAGGACGCAGGTGGTGCGATCCGTCCAGTCCACTGTGCGAGAGAGCACGTCCGCCGCCACCACCAGTGCCCGCCGGTACAGCCCGGTTTGGAGAAACTGGGCTGCCGTGGCCACGGCAAACACAAACCCCGTACAGGCCGCTGTCAGGTCAAAAGCCACCGCCCGTGTCGCCCCCAGCGCTGCCTGTACCCGCGGAGCCGAGCCGAAGCGATCGACGCCGGTGGAGGTGGCCAGGAGGATCAGATCCAGCTCCTGGGGTGGGATCCCGGACTGTGCCAGGGCGGCCTTTGCCGCTTGAACCGCCAAATCCACCAGGCTGAGGTCGGGGGGCAGGATGCGCCGTTGGCGAATGCCGGTGCGGGGCCAGATCCACTCGTCGGAAGTCTCCACAATCTGGCTGAGGTCGTCGTTGCTCAGGCAGGGAGCCGGCAGGGCAGCTCCCACCCCTACCAGGCGCACGGTCGGGAGGCCATTGCTGGGCATGGACACTATCCTTCGGCCCGCTCCAAGGATCCTACCGGCAGGGCTTCTGGACTGGGGTTAGAGGCCGAGGCCAGAGGACGGGCATTCTCTCCGGGATTGGACTTGGATGGGGGGGAGTCAGTCATTTCCGCTTGCAGCCGCTGTAGGATCTTCTGCTCCGCCGCCTCTTTGGCCAGGCGAATGGCATGGTAGACCATCGCCGCCTTAGAGCTGCCGTGGGTAATGACGCAGATGCCGTTCACCCCCAGCAACAAGGCGCCACCATATTCTACATAGTCCATGCGCCGCTTCACCTGCTTCAGGTTGGGCCGGAGCAGCCAGCAGCCCAGTTTACCACGCCAGCCGCGGGGCAACTCCTCCCGCAGCACCTGGGTGATCACCTGGCCAACGCTCTCCGCAAACTTGAGCAGGGCGTTGCCCACAAAGCCGTCGCACACCACCACATCAAAGTCCCCCGTCAACACATCCCGCCCCTCGGCGTTGCCGGCAAAGTGGATCCCCGGCAACTGTCTCAGGCGCTGATGGGTGGCCAGGGCCAGGTCGTTGCCCTTGTTGGGTTCCTCGCCAATGTTGAGCAGGCCCACCCGCGGCTTCTCAATCCCCAGCACGCACTGGCAGTAGAGGGATCCCATGCGGGCAAATTGTTCCAAGAAGCGGGGCCGGCAGTCCACGTTGGCTCCCACATCCAAAAGCAACACCGGCTTGCCCTTCAAAGTGGGCAAAAGAGCGCCAATGGCCGGGCGGTCGATCCCCGCCAATCGGCCTAAGTTGAGGTAGGCAGCGGCCATCGCAGCCCCAGTGTTGCCAGCAGCCACCACTGCATCTGCCTGCTTGGTGCGCACCTGTTGCATGGAGACGTTGATAGAGGCCTGCGGCTTTCTGCGCACCGCCAGGGGCTCTTCCGCCATGCCCACTTCGTCCTCAGCAGGCACGACAGTGATCCCAGGCGGCAGTGGCCGGGGCAGAAAAGGCTCGAGAGCGTCTGGACGACCGACCAGCGCAATCCCCACCTGAAGATACCGATGGGCCAGCAGGGCGCCCTTGATGATCTCTTCGGGAGCGTAGTCACCTCCCATCGCATCAACTGCAATTCGCACGAGCTGACCTCACACTGGAACACTCCTGACAAGCAAAATGCGGGGATCTCCGCTGCTTCTTTGCCTCGAGAAGTTGGGATCCCACTATCTACAAGGGGCTATCGAATTTTACCAGATTTGCTCTCTTTGGTTGAGGCTGGCGAGCGCCTGTTCAAAGCAGTAGGGGAGCACTGCCCACCTGCCCCAGGAAGAGGACAGGACACGCTCTTTACCGCTGGGTGAGAGCGGCCAGGAGGGATTGCACCTGCTGGACATGGGCACTGGCCACGGAGCCCCTGTCTTGATGTTGACCCAGCTCCGCCTCCAACTGAGCCAGTTGTTGTGCCAACTCCGCCCAGCGATCTCGCTCGGGGTAGAGGGTGGCCTGGAGATGGTTGAGGCGGCCCCAGGTTTCTGCCATCGCCTGGGTGCGGGCCCGCAGGGATCCCTCCTCTTGCTCCAGTTGTTGCCACTGCTGCTCCAACTCTTGCCGCTGGCGGGCAAGCTGCTCCTGTTGAGAAGGCAAAGACGCCTCCAGTTGTTGAATGAGGGTTTGCAGACGGCTTTTTTCCTGGAGCAGCTCCTGCTTCTGGCTGCCGATCTGCTCGAGGATCGGCCCGATATCCACCTGAACTGGGGCGGCAGCCTGATTTTGAAGCTGCCTAAGGCGGGCTTCCTGGCGGGTCAGCTCTTCGTATTCCCGCTGCAGGTTTTTCTCCTGGGGCGCCAGGGCCTCTTCCAGGGCGCTACAGGCAGACTGGGCGTAGTCGATATCCATCTCGATGTCAAACCGCTCTTCGGGAGAGGCGGTGGCCAGCCGCTCTTGCAGCTCCCGCAAGGTCTGCCGGTTTTGCTCCAGCTCGGCCCGCTGTTGGCTGACTTGGGCCGCCCGCTGCTCATAATCTCGACGCATCTGGCTCACCAAGGCCGCCAGCTCCTCCACTGAGATCGCAGACCCTGAGGCACCTGACCCGCTGTTGCTACTGCCATCGACGATGAAGTCGTACTCCTGCACCAGACGATAGGCTTTTTGGAACAAGCTCTCTTGGGACTGCAACTGCTGGAGGATCCTCTGCAGTTGCTCCTGATAGGCTCGCAGGGATCCCTGCCGGGCATGCCATTCGGCTTGGCTCTGCTCCAGGGATCGTTGGGATCCCCACCAGGCGGCGCAGCGCTCCCGCCAGGTACGGTAGTCTCGATCCAGCTCCTCCTGTTGGGCGTGGGCCTGCTGACGTTCTTGTTCCAGTTGGGCAATCTCTTGATTGAAGTGCTCCTGCTGCTGCTGAACCTGGCTTTTTAAACTCTGGAGAAGAGCCAAGGGATTCGCAGAGAAATGTAAACTCTCCTGAACTTCTTGCAGCAAAACCTGGAGCTGGGCTGCTTCTGTTTCCCCCAGCCGGCTGGAGCGGGCCTCTTGCAACTGAGCTTCCAGTTCCTGCCGTTGCCGGTTCAGGGCTTCTCGTTGTTCTCCGATTAGACGCTGCTGCTCGGCCAGGTAGGCCTGCTGGGTTGCCAACTCCTCTTTGAGGCTGTCTAGAAGCTTGCGCTCTTCCTCCACGCCCTTGTATTGCTCGTACAGCCGCCGCACTTCTTCTTCTTGGGCTGCCAGCTCCATCTCACGGCGGGTGAGCTCATGCGCCTGAAAGGTGAGGGATTGTTTCCAAACCTCGATCTCCTCTTCCTGGCTGCGGGCTTTGAGCTGAAGTTGGCTGAAGTTTTGCAGGTAGGTCACCAGTTGGCGAGCGGCTTCGTTGATGCGGGTGACCTGACGGCTGCCGGTGATTTCTGCCAGCACCAGGGCCCCATCCTTGAAGCGCCCGGCCTCCTGGGCGATGCGGCCCTCTAGAGTAATCGATTCTTCGTTCACAGGCACCCAGGTGTTGTCCTGCTGCTGCTTGGCCAGCAATTGCAGAGACGACTTAGCAAACCCAATTGGCTTGGATAGCTCTGCTAGGTACAGCACGCCCGAACTCCTTCAAAACAGCATGGACAGCGATATCCCAAACTCTGCCTCAGCCGAGCCTTTGTCCACAGTTGGGCAAGATGGGGAGACGAAACGGCTGCTGCAGCAAGGCACCCCAGGGCGCGAAAACCTGCGTCAAGCCTCTCAATTGACCGAGGTTGACTTGGATCTATCTCGATCCATCTCGTCCTGAGCAGCACCTTGTCTCGTATCAAGCAGCGCCTCAGCCGGCTCCCTACTGAACTGTCAGTGTAACCAGCATCTGCGGCTGCTCAGTCCCAAACTCAACCATAGGGTAAAAAAAACACCTTTGCCAGAGGCGGTTTGGGGATATGCGGAGTAGCTATTCAAACCGACCGCAGAGCACTAGAGTAGTCTAGGGTGAGGTGTAGAGTTCTGCTCAGGGGTGGTATGGAGCTGCAAGGTGAGCCGCTGGCCGTTCGTCGGCGTTCTCCTGCCCCGCCGGTCGTCGTGGCCTCTCAGGTGTACCAGACAACAGCGCCGGAAGCCAAACCGCGCCACATTTTAGAGGAGATCATCTGGCACAAAGAGCAGGAGGTGGAGCGCCAGCGGGAGCAGCTCCCCCTAAAGCAATTGCAGCAGCAACTGGATCAAGCGCCGCCGGTGCGGGATTTTGTGGCGGCCCTCACCCAATCTCCTCATCCGGTTTCTCTGATTGCCGAGGTAAAAAAAGCCTCCCCCAGCCGTGGGGTTCTCCGCGATCCCTTTGATCCGGTGGCCATTGCCCAAAGCTACGAGGCGGCGGGAGCCAGTTGCCTGTCGGTGCTCACGGATGAGCGGTTTTTTCAGGGCAGCGGCGAGTATCTGCGCCAGATCCGCCAGGCAGTCGGGATCCCCATCCTGTGCAAGGAGTTCATCCTCTACCCTTACCAAATTCTCTGGGCGCGTACTCTGGGGGCGGATGCGGTGCTGTTGATTGCTGCCATTCTCTCGGATGCGGATTTGGGCTATTTTCTCAAGCTGATCCAGCAATTGGGCATGGCAGCTCTGTTGGAGGTGCACACTTGCCAAGAGTTACAGCGGGTTTTGGGCTTGCCGCAACTGCACCAGGCCAAAGGTCAGGTGTTGATCGGCATCAACAATCGGGATCTCAAAACCTTTGCGGTGGACTTGAACACGACGCGGGATCTCTTGGCCGCCCACCGGGATCGCCTGGGCGATCTGCCGGTGGTCAGCGAATCCGGCATTCACTCTCCTGCCGATCTCCAGCAGTTGCGGAGCTGGGGGGTGCGCGCCGTGCTGGTGGGGGAAGCGCTGGTAACGCAGCCGGATCCCGGCCAAGCCGTCCGCTCCCTGTTGTCACCCCAGTAAACCCAGGATTGTCAATGGATCCCAAGAATGGCTTAGATCGATGAAACGTATTCCTGTGCCAGCACACGTCCACTACGAATTTCTGCTGCGGGTTCTGGAGCGGCAAACGTTTCCGACTGTGGAGGAACAGGATTTTGGCAATCGAGCCCGCACGCAAGAGCTGATCAACTCTTTGCGCAAAGCCCTGACCCAACAGTTGCAACTGGAGGAGGAGTGGCGACAGCGGGGCTATCAGGTGGATTACCGCTGGAACATAGAGGAACCTCAGCCACCCTCTTGACCTTCCAGCCCACTGGAAGGTTTAGCATCAAGCAGGTGGCATTGGGTTGGGGAGGCTTCCCAGGATGCAAGTTGTTTTGACGGTGCCCAAGCTGGCCTGCGCGGCTTGTGTAGATACCATCACGCAGGCGGTGCGGCAACGGGATCCCCAGGCCCACGTGGAAGCGGATCCCAAGACCAAGCAGGTGCGGATTACGTCTGAGCGAGCCGACAGCGACTGGCGGCAGGTGCTTGCCCAAGTGGGCTATCCGCCGGCCTAGCGATTTTTCCCTGCCCGGCAGCGTTAGCAGGACAGAGTTCAGAGGTGGGGTTTTCCCCTTGTGGGGGGAAGGGCCCTTTTGCGTCGCTTTTTCTTCCTTTCTTAATTTTTGCTCTGAGGACAGCCATGTCTGATTCTGGTTCCCATTCCGCTGCCCCCGGCCTGTCCGCTTCATCTGCTGGCGGCACTTGGCGCTTGGCCATCCAGGGTATGAGCTGTGCCTCCTGCGCTGCCGGCATTGAACAGGCCCTGAGTCGCGTGCGGGGCGTTACAGCCCAAACGGTCAACTTTGCCAGCGAGCAGGCCATCGTCCGTGGGGATCCCCGGCTGGTGAATCCCCAAGCGTTGATCCGGGTGGTGGAGCAGGCGGGGTATCGGGCGTGCTTGGTCGAAGACGATTGGCAACAGTCGGATCCGGACGACACAGAACGGATCGCCCAATGGGTGGCGGAACGGGAATTGAAGCTGAAGGTGGCGATAGGAGTGGGCCTCAGCACGGTGCTGCTGATCGGATCCCTGCCGATGATGCTGGGACGGGAGATCCCCGGCCTGCCCCCCTGGCTGCAGGATCCGTGGTTGCAGTTGCTGCTGACGGCGCCGGTGCAGTTTTGGGTGGGCCAGCACTTTTATCGTGGCGCCTGGGCGGCTTGGCAACGGCGCTCGGCGGACATGAATACCTTGGTAGCTTTGGGAACGAGCGCTGCTTTTTTCTACTCCCTTTTGGCGACGACTTTCCCCGACTTCTTTCATCGCCAGGGCCTGCACCCGGATGTGTATTACGAAGTGGCGGCGGTGGTCGTCACCCTGGTGCTGGTGGGCAAGTGGATGGAGCAGCGGGCCAAAGGGCAAACCTCCGAAGCCATTCGCAAGCTGATGGGGTTGCAGCCGAAAACGGCAAGGGTCATCCGCGATGGGGTGGAGCAGGATATCCCGATTGCGGCGGTGCAGGTGGGGGATCGGATCCGGGTGCGCCCTGGTGAGAAGGTGCCGGTGGATGGGGTCATTCTAGAGGGATCCTCCAGCCTGGACGAGTCGATGGTGACTGGCGAGAGCCTGCCGGTGAGTAAGTCGGCAGGAGATGAGGTGATCGGGGCCACCCTCAACCAGACGGGCAGCTTTGTGATGGAAGCGCGGCGGGTGGGCAAAGATACGCTTCTGGCCCAGATCGTGCGCCTGGTGCAGGAGGCCCAGGGATCCAAGGCCCCCATTCAGCAAGTGGCGGATCGGGTGACCTCCTGGTTTGTGCCGGCGGTGATCGGGGTAGCCATTCTAACTTTTGTCCTCTGGTGGGGGCTGGCGGGCAATCCAACGCTGGCCTTAGTGAACACCATTGGGGTGCTGATCATCGCCTGCCCTTGTGCGCTGGGGTTGGCCACCCCCACCTCGATCATGGTGGCGACGGGGCGGGGGGCGGAATTGGGGATCCTGGTAAAAAGCGCCGATAGCCTGGAATTGGCCCACCGCTTGCGCACGGTGGTCTTGGACAAAACCGGCACCCTCACCGAGGGCCGTCCCAGCGTCACCGATATCTGGACGCCAGGCTCTTCTCCCCTAGCCCTGTTGCGCCTGGCAGCAGCAGTGGAACAATACTCGGAACATCCGCTGGCCCAGGCGGTGGTGCAAAAAGCCAAAGCCGAAGGCATCTCAATCCCGTCGGCCCAGCACTTTCAGGCAAAAGTGGGCGAGGGGGCAGAAGCCTGGGTGGAGGGGCAGCAGGTGCGCATCGGTCGGCTGAGCTGGCTGCAGGCGATGGGGATCCCGTGGGATCCCTCTTGGTCGGAGCGGGTTCAGACCTGGGAAAGCCAGGGCAAAACGGTGATCGGCGTGGCGCAATCCCATCGTCTGGTGGGGCTGTTGGCCATTGCCGACCCGATCAAACCCACCTCCCCCGCCGCGGTGCGCCAGCTGCAGGAGATGGGCCTGGAGGTGATTCTGCTGACCGGGGATAACCCCACCACCGCCCAGGCCATTGCTCGGCAGGCAGGCATTCGCCGGGTGATCGCCCAAGTCCGTCCCGAGCAAAAGGCAGCCTACATTCGCCAGCTCAGACGGCCCCGACACCCGGTAGCGATGGTTGGAGATGGCATCAACGATGCGCCGGCCCTGGCAGAAGCCGATGTGGGGATCGCCATCGGGACGGGCACCGATGTGGCCATAGCCGCCAGCGACATTACCCTAATAGCCGGCGATTTGCGGGGCGTGGTCACCGCCATTCAACTCAGCCGCGCCACCCTTGCCAACATCCGCCAAAATCTCTTCTTCGCCTTTATCTACAACACCCTCGGGATCCCGATTGCCGCCGGGGCGCTCTACCCCTTCACCGGCTGGTTGCTCAACCCCATGCTGGCGGGGGCGGCCATGGCCTTGAGCTCTGTTTCTGTAGTGACTAATGCCCTGCGGCTGCGGCATTTTCGGCCCTCACCCCCAGCCCCTCTCCCTCAGGGAGAGGGGAGCTAGGGATCAAGGCAGGGGGCCGGGGTTATCCCCCCAGGGGGGCTTGGTGAAGGACAAGCGGCAAGCTAACCTAAGAGGCTCGGGCAGATTGGGGAAAGCGCGGTGCAAATCCGCCACTGTGACGCAACTGTGATGGGATCCCTCCCTCAGCCAGAACACCCACCTGCCCTTGTCCTGTACCCCTTGCGATTCACAAGGAACGGAGTTTTTTGTGTTGAATACCCTCCCTGTTTCCCCTCCCCTTGCGGTTGGGCAGTTTCCTTCTCCTCCATTGCCCCTCTTGCTCATCGGCCATGGATCCCGCGACCCGGAGGGGCAGCAAGCCTTTCTGGAGTTGGCCCAAGCGTACCAATCCCTCACCCCCCAGCGGCCGGTGATCCCTTGTTTTTTGGAGCTGGCGCAGCCGAGCATCGCCCAGGGGGTGGAACAATGCTTGGCTCAAGGGTGGCAGGAGATCGTGGCCCTGCCGCTGTTGTTGTTTGGAGCGCGCCACAACAAGTTCGACGTGACCGTGGAGTTGGATCGCCTGCAGGCCCTCCACCCGCAGTTGCGCATCCACTACGGGGGGCCGCTGGGGATCCGCATCGAGATCTTGCAACTGCTGCGAGACCGCTTGGCCGCTTTGCTGGCTGCCCAACCGCGGCAGATCCCAGGGGCGGAAACGGTGTTGCTGTTTGTCGGTCGCGGCTCCAGCGATCCCGAAGCCAACGCCGAAGCCTGTAAGCTGGCCCGGCTGCTCTGGGAAGGGTCGGGGTTGGCCGCCGTAGAGACCTGCTTTATCGGCATCACCCACCCCCGCCTGCCGGTGGGTTTGGAGCGGGCCTTGTCCTGGCAGCCGCGCCGGGTGATCGTGCTGCCCTATTTTCTCTTCACAGGGGTGCTGGTGAAAAAAATCGAGGCGGCGGTGCAAGAGCGGCGACGCCAATACCCCCAGATCGAGTGGCTGATGCTGCCGGAGTTGGGTCTTGTGGATACGGTGCTGCACAGCCTGCAGCAACTGGAGCAAGAAGCCCTCCAGGGCCAAACCCCAATGAACTGCCACCTCTGCAAGTTTCGCCTGGCGGTGAGCGCAGAGCTGGGAGTGGGGCATACTCATCACAATGACCATCAGGATCACCCTCACGCGCAGGGATCCCATCACCACCACCATCATCATGACCATCATTCCCATGGGCAGGGATCCCATCACCATCACCACAACCACGGCCATGCCCCCGCAGCGGCTGCGGATCCCTGGGCTCAGTTAGAGAATTACCACCAACGGGCTTGGCAAGTGCCTTAAGAGAGACAGAGGTTGCCGGCGGGATAAACTGAGATGCAGACAGGTGATTTTTGAACCTGACCTTTGCCCTGGTTCTCCCGCTCTGGTGGTTCTGATAAACAAAAACGATGATGTCCTCCCGCTCCTCTTGGATCTCAGGCGTCGCCGCTGCAGGGAGTGGGCTCCTGGTTTGCGCGGTGGTGGCGGGGCTGTTGGATCAGATTTTGCCCACGCTGCCCAAGGTTTCCCTGTCCTTGGCCGGGATCCCTGGCTTGTTGGTCGGGCTCGGATCCGCCTACGGAGTTTGGTGGGTAACCCAGATGGCCTTGCAATCCCCTTCCTGGGCCGATTTCCGAAAATCCCTGTTGGAGGCCGTGTCTCCCTTCGATCCCGCCGACCACGGTGGCAGGCCCGCGGGGGATCCGCGCCTTTGGCAATTAGCGCAGGAGATCCGCCAAACCCAGCTCCGCCACCAAAAGATTCTCGACCGAATTAAGCAGCAGGTGAAAGCCGAAATCCAGATCTGCGAGCGTGTCCAGGCACAACTGCGCAGCGAGCAGCAGCAGTGTCGGGTTCTCCAGGAGCAGGTGCAACAGTTGCAACAGCACCTGCAAAACCTCCAAACCTCATCCCCTTCCCCCCAACTCAAGCCCGAGCGAGAGCAAGCGCTGCGCCACAAGCTGCGCCAGCTTCAATCCCAAGTCACCGCCCTGAGGATAGAACTGGAACGCCAAGGGATCCAACTGCAGCAGTCGGAAGCCGAGCGGGCCCAACTCCAGCAGCAGCAGCAAAAACTTAAGCGCCTCCTGCATCGCACAAAATCCGAAAACCAAAAGCTGCGCTTCCAACAGGAGCAATGGGCCCGGCAACTGGAGCAATCCCAACAGGAGTTGCGGACTTTGCAAGAGGCCTACCGCGCCCTGCAGACCCTCTGGGAGATAGGCTCTGGTCTAACCTCCAAGACCCCTCTTTCTGAAATCGCCGCCGCCGAACCCTCTGGCACCTCTGGCTAGCCGCAGCCTCGGCCCACCCGCCGCAAGACAAAAACACTCCCTTCGCTGCCACGGCCAATCCGCAGATCCTCATCCAAATAGGTAATCTCCAGCCAGCCTGTTGGCTCGCGGCGGCGAACGTCGATCTTCACCGCCGGGATCCGTTCGGGATCCCGTTCGAGCAGATAGAGAAAACTCTCGATCTCGTAGCTCATCAACGCCTGGGATCCGAGCAGCAGCCGCTCGAAAATCACCTTGACCCGGCGTTCCGACTCCGGGTAGAAGCGGGCTGCCACCGCCAAAACTCCCCGCGGCAGCCAAGCCTGCAGCCAGCCGGATCCCTGGATCTCCGCCACGTTAAAGACTTGGCCCGCTTGGGCCCGAATGCACTGATAGATCTCACCGGTGGTCAAAAGGGGCAAATTGGCCAACCGCAACAAGTCTGTGCTGGTGGTAAACAGGTTCAGCCAATTTCCCTCCAGCCGTTCTGCGGCAGCCGTTGGGCAAGGGGTGGGGTTGAGGGCTTCCAGGGCGGCAATGTGAGACAAGATCTGGCTTTTTTGGCCGGGCAAGACACGTCGGCCCCGGTCGGTCGTCTCCAGCAGGCGCAACAGGGCCGATTTTTGCTCAGCCAAAGCTTCAGGCATGGGCTTACCGCAGCAGCACGACCCTATTTTAGGAGTTGGTGGCAGCCAAGTAGGGCAAGGGGGCTCCCGGCCCTCAGCCAGTCAGCTCTTCCACCCGCCTGAGCTCTGCCACCTGCTCGTACCCCAGGCCTGCCCGCACCAACAGGGGCTCCGGCCCCGTGAGATCGATGACCGTCGAGACCTGGGCCCGATAGGGAGCCTCGTCATCCAGCACCAGATCCACCTGTTTCTCCAACTGTCGCATTTCCTCGGCGGTAAAGATTCCCCCCTCTTCCCAATCCCCAACAGAGTCAAAACCCACCTCCAAAGAGCCGACGGGATCCCCGCCCAGCTTGGCCGAGGTGGAGACGATGGGGTTGCCTAACTCGGCCAACAGCGCCTGACAGATGGCCGAATCGGGCACGCGGATGCCAGTGGTTTTCCGCTTGGGATCCATGACTAGCTTGGGCACCAGCTTGGTGGCCGGCAGCAGAAACGTAAACGGGCCTGGGATCAGCCGCCGCATCAGTCGATAGGCGGGATCGCTCACCTGGGCATACTGGGCAATTTGGGAAAGCGAAGGGCACAAAAAGGTGAGGGGCTTGTCGTTGGAAAGCCGCTTGAGACGCCTTACCCGCTCCACCGCCTGCTTGTGGGTGACATCGCAGCCAATGGCATAGACCGTATCAGTGGGGTAGAGCATGACCGCCCCTTTCCGCAGAGCGGCTGCAATCCGTTGGATGGAGCGGGCCTGGGGATGCTGCGGATGGAGCTTAAAATACTCGGCCATTCGGGAGAAAAAAGCAAAACCTCAAGACTCAGAGCGGCTGGGGCTTTCCACCACTTCCGCCACTCCCCCAGAACGAGGGGTAGGCGGCACCGGCAGGGATCCCTGCGCTTCCGGCCAATCTTTTAGCTGTTGCATCAGCGCTTGAATATGCAGACGAGGCAAATAGGGCCAGTCACCTGCTTCCTCCAAATCCTGAAGCACCCGATAGAGCTCTTGGCGGGTGTTGGGCAAAGACTCTCGGAAGGCCCCCTCCAAAATCGTGCGGTGCAGATCCTCCAACAACCGCAGGAGCATCAACAGCTCCAAGCAAGCTCCTGCCCTCGCCTGGGCCGCCTGCTCAATGGCCAACTTGATCTGGCGCAAGTCGGGGGGCAGATCCTCCGCCGAGATATACATAGCCGCTCATCTCTGAGTTTTGGGAAGGCAGGGGCACTCCTATTCTAAGATTCTTCTGCCCCTGGACCGGCTGGATTTTGCTGGCCGCCGCAGGTTGATGGGGATCCGGATCCCGGCCCAGGCACTGCCACACCCGCTGCAACAAGGGCTCCAGCCCCTGCCTGGCAACCGCCGAGATGGCTGATACCGGGGCACCGGCAGCCATTGACAGCTGCTGGGTGCGCTCGGCCACCTCCTGGGGCTCAAGGGCATCGATCTTGTTCAAAACCACAATCTGCGGCTTGTCGCTAAGCCCGTGGCCGTAGGCGCGCAGCTCCTGCTGAATGATTTGGTAATCCCTGACGGGATCCGCCGTCGTACCGTCCACCAGGTGGATCAGCACCCGCGTGCGCTCCACATGGCGCAAAAAGTCATGGCCCAGACCCACCCCTAGGTGCGCCCCCTCGATCAGTCCGGGAATGTCAGCAAACACCACCCCATCCCCGGAGGGATGAGGCACCACTCCCAAATTGGGCTGCAGGGTGGTGAAGGGGTAATCGGCGATCTTGGGCCGGGCGGACGAGACCACCGAGATCAGGGTGGATTTGCCCGCATTGGGCATACCGACGATCCCCACCTCGGCAATGAGCTTCAACTCCAGGCGCAGGCGTCGCCGCTCTCCCGGTTGGCCCCTGGTAAATTGGCGAGGAGCCCGATTGTGGTTGCTGAGAAAATGGGCATTGCCCAGGCCGCCCTTCCCGCCCCGAGCCACCAGCAGCCGATCCCCGGGCTGCACCAGATCCCCCAGCAGCTCGCCGGTCTCTGCGTTGAACACCATCGTGCCGCAGGGCACCCGCACCAGCCGATCCGCACCACTGGCCCCGCTGCAGTGGTTGGGTCCTCCCTTGGCCCCGTGTTCGGCTTTGATCAGCGGCTGGAAGCGAAAGTCCAACAAGGTCTGCAAGCCGGGATCCGCCACCAAGATCACCGAGCCGCCCCGTCCTCCATTGCCCCCCGAAGGCCCGCCGGCGGGCACGTACTTTTCGCGGCGAAAGGCAACAATGCCATCTCCGCCGTTCCCCGCCTGCACTTCAATTTCCGCCTGGTCGATAAAATGCAACCGCCCCTCTCCCAACTCTGGCCATCTCCCTCTAGCTTGGCAGGATCGCCAGGAAGTTTGCCACAAAAGTCGCCCTCTTAAGCTACGATAGTATTTCCCAAGCTATTGCCTGTCCCGCCCGGGAGGGTGAGCGAGTATGGGAGCCGTTCATTACCAAGTTCAACTGCTCTTCTAATTCGCGCCAACTGCTGTTACACCCCTATGAGTCGATTCACCGCTGCTGCCGATGTAGGTTTTACCACCGAGGACTTTGCTGCCCTACTGGACAAGTACGACTATCACTTCAGCCCCGGCGAAATTGTGGCCGGCACGGTATTTTCGGTGGAGCCGCGCGGCGCGTTGATCGATATCGGGGCCAAGACGGCTGCTTTCCTGCCTCTGCAGGAGATGTCCATCAGCCGGGTAGAAGACCCGCACGAGGTGCTGCAGCCGGGAGAGACCCGCGAGTTTTTCATCCTCACCGAAGAAAATGAAGAGGGGCAACTGACCCTCTCCATTCGCCGCATCGAGTACATGCGGGCCTGGGAGCGGGTGCGGCAGCTACAGAAAGAAGACGCCACGGTGCGGGCAACCATTTTTGCTACCAACCGCGGAGGCGCCCTGGTGCGCATTGAGGGATTGCGCGGCTTTATCCCCGGATCCCACATCAGCAGCCGCAAGCCCAAGGAAGAGCTGGTGGGCGAAGAGCTGCCCCTGAAGTTTTTGGAGGTGGACGAAGACCGCAACCGCTTGGTGTTGAGCCATCGCCGCGCTCTGGTGGAGCGGAAGATGAACAAGCTGGAGGTGGGCGAGGTAGTGGTCGGCACAGTGCGTGGCATCAAGCCTTACGGTGCCTTCATAGACATTGGCGGCGTCTCCGGCTTGCTGCACATTTCCGAGATCTCCCACGAACATGTTGACACGCCCCACAGCGTCTTCAACGTCAACGACGAAGTGAAGGTGATGATCATCGACCTAGACGCAGAACGGGGTCGGATCTCGCTGTCCACCAAGCAACTGGAGCCCAATCCCGGCGACATGCTGCGGGATCCCAAGTTGGTTTACGAAAAAGCAGAAGAAATGGCGGCCAAGTACCGCGAGCAACTGCGGGCTGCTAAGCAAGGACAAGCCGAAGAGGCGCCGCTGGAGGTGTCGGAAGAGGAGCTGGAATACGCGACTGCAGCGGTGGAGTAAAGCCATCTTGCGGAGAGCGGTCGGCAGCCAAGGGTTGCCGGTCTGTCTCTCCCTTAGCCTACCTGGGATCCCTGGCTAGGAGGGGTGTCGGGTGATGGTGCAGCGGCGGTGACAGGTTGCTTGTCCATGAGCATTTGTGGCTACCTCTACACGCCTGCCCATGCCCCTTGGCCAGACCAGGAGCTGGTCTGGTTGAAAGCACACGGGGCCGCTCCCATCTGGCACGACTGGGGATCCCGCGCCCACCTGGAAGAGCTGTTGCAGGGCATCGCCGCCGGATCGGTGCAGCAGGTGCTGCTGGTGCGCCTGGCGGATCTGGGGGATCGAGCGGAGGAAGTCCACCAACGGCTGTTGCAGATCCAACAGGCGGGGATCCAACTGAGCCTGGTGACCCAATCCGGCCTACACACCCCCAGCGAGGCTGCCGACTGGATCCCGCTGCTGGCCGAGATCCCCCATCAATTGCAAAGCCGCCGCCTCTGCCACAGCCAAGCCCGCAACCGTCTGGCGGGCAAGCCTCCCCCCGGCCCGGCTCCCTTTGGCTATCGCCGCGAAGGGGAGCGCTACGTGCTGGATCGCCGCCAGGCCCCTGTTGTTCAGGATTTTTTCCAGCACTTTCTTCTCTATGGATCCCTGCGCCAAGCGGTGCGCTTTTTGGAAGAAAAACACCACAAGCGCATTTCGGTGGCCACGGGGCGCAACTGGCTGCTCAACCCCGTCTATCGCGGGGATCTGGCCTATGCCGACGGCACCGTTCTGCGCGATACCCACCCCGCCCTCCTCAGCCGCACCGAGGCCGCCCAGATCGATCGCTGGCTCAAACGCAACCAAAGGATCCCACGCCGCAGCGCCAGCGCCCCCCGCGCTCTGGCTGGCCTCGTCCATTGCCGTACCTGTAGCAGCCTTCTGCGCATTGTGCAAACCACCCCCGGCAAGGCCAAGAGGAACGGCTCCTCCTACCTCTACCTGCGTTGCCAAACCTGTCGCTACAGCCTCCACTACGCCCAAGTCCTGCAGGAGGTGATCCGCCAGGTCTGCGAGCAGCTCCCCCACCGTGCCCAAAACCTGGATCGGCAGGCCCTGGACCAAACCCGCCAACAGCTCCAAGCCCAGATCCAGGCCAACAGCGAGCGGCTGCGGCAACTGGAGGCGCTGCAGCAATCTGGACTGATGGATGAGCCCTCCCTGGCCCAGCGCTGCTACCAACTGCGGGCGGAAACGGCCCGTTTGGCCCAAAAGCTGGAACAGCTCCCTCCCGCCAACTTCCTCCAGATCGCCCAAACTCTCTCCATCCTGCCCTTCTGGCAAGACCTCAGCGAGAGCGAGCGCCGCGCCTACCTGCGGGAATTCCTGCGCAGGGTTGAGGTGGATTCTACAGGGGCCGTGCAGATTGCCTTTGCCTTCGATCCCTGAGATCCCTTTTGAAGTTGGGGATTCCGCGTCTCCTCTGGCCATTGAGACCATTCTTGAGACTCTCCCTCAGACCGGGAAAAGGGATCCCGCCGGCAGTCTCCAGCGAGTTGATGGGAGCAGCGCTTGTCAAAGCCAGGGAGAGATGAATGATTTGTTTTTGATCTGCTTTTACGAAAAAACAAAAAACAAAAGCTGGAAAAAAGCCAAAAATCGGCTCGAAGAATCTTTTGGGCGAGGATTTGTCCGTCTGGCGATTTAAGAAATTGCTTTAACTTGTTTTAGGCTTGCCTTAATTCTTCTCAACACTTCTCAGGGAGTGGGTTAGCTGCCGATAATGGCCCTTGTCAGGCTTGTGGAGGAACGTGCTGTGAAGTTGGCAGTTTACGGGAAGGGTGGGATCGGCAAGTCCACCACCAGTTGCAACCTCTCGGTGGCCTTGGCCCGGCGGGGCAAGAAGGTGTTGCAAATTGGCTGTGACCCCAAGCACGACAGCACCTTCACCCTGACTGGTTTTCTCATCCCCACGATCATCGATACCCTGGAAGCCAAGGGCTACCACTACGAAGACATCTACCCCGAGGATGTGATCTACCGCGGCTACGGCGGCGTAGATTGCGTCGAGGCGGGAGGGCCGCCGGCAGGGGCCGGCTGTGGCGGCTATGTGGTGGGAGAAACCGTCAAACTCCTGAAGGAGCTGAACGCCTTTGACGAGTACGACGTCATCCTCTTCGACGTGCTGGGGGACGTGGTGTGCGGCGGCTTTGCTGCCCCCCTCAACTACGCCGACTACTGTGTGATCGTTACTGACAACGGCTTTGACGCCCTGTTTGCCGCCAATCGCATTGCCGCCTCGGTGCGAGAAAAAGCCAAAACCCGCAAGCTGCGCCTGGCCGGCCTAATCGGCAACCGCACCAGCAAGCGGGATCTCATCGACCAATACGTCTCGGCAGTGCCCATGCCTGTGCTCGAGGTGCTGCCACTGGTCGAGGACATTCGCATTTCGCGGGTCAAGGGCAAAACCCTCTTCGAGATGGCAGAGACGGATCCCAGCCTGGAGCCCGTCTGCCAGTACTACCTGAACATCGCCGACGAGCTGCTGGCCCGCCCGGAAGGGATCGTGCCCCGGCCTGCTGAGGATCGGGAGCTGTTTGCCCTGCTGTCGGACTTTTACAACGCCCCGGCACGGGAGCCGGCGCTGGTGTAAGGGATCCCAAACCTGCCAGCTTGCCGGTGTGTCTAAAAGTGAAGCAATTGTTTCGGAAAACCGTCGCAAACCTTATCAATTCGTTGTCTGGCCCGCTTTCCGCCCCAAGATGGATTGTGCAGGAGATCCATCTTGAGGACATGGCAGAGGAGTTGGATATGCAAGCACAAGTGCAACCCACCGTGGTGATTACTGGAGCCTCTTCGGGCGTTGGCCTGTACGCGGCTTTGGCTTTGGCCAAGCGGGGCTGGCACGTGGTGATGGCCTGTCGGGATCTGGACAAAGGCCAGCGGATGGCTCAGCAGGTGGGGATCCCGCAGGGCAGCTACACCCTGATGCCGATCGATCTGGCCAGCTTGGCCAGTGTGCGGCAATTTGTCGAACAATTTCGCCAGTCGGGCCGCTCTCTGGATGCCCTGGTGTGCAACGCCGCCATCTACATGCCCTTGCTTAAGCAGCCCTTGCGCAGCCCGGAGGGCTATGAGCTGACCATGGCCACCAACCATCTGGGGCACTTCCTGCTCTGCCACCTGATGCTGGAGGATCTGAAGCGCTCCACCTATCCGGATCGGCGGCTGGTGATCCTAGGCACGGTTACCCACAACCCCAAGGAGCTGGGGGGCAAGATCCCACCCCAACCCCACCTGGGGGATCTGCGGGGCTTTGCCCAGGGCTTCAAGGAACCGATCAGCATGGCCGATGGCGGCAAGTTCGATCCCGTCAAAGCCTACAAAGACAGCAAAGTTTGCAACATCCTCACCATGCGGGAGCTGCACCGCCGCTTCCACGAGAGCACCGGCATCACGTTTCTCTCCCTCTACCCGGGCTGTGTGGCGGAAACGGCCCTCTTCCGCCATCACTATCCCCTCTTCCAAAAGCTGTTCCCCTGGTTTCAGAAAAACATCACCGGCGGCTACGTCTCCCAAGAGCTGGCCGGCGAGCGGGTGGCCCAGGTGGTGGCGGATCCGGAGTTTCGCCAGTCGGGATTCTACTGGAGCTGGGGCAACCGGCAACGGAAAAATGCCAAGCCCTTTAACCAAGAAGTCTCGGACGAGGCGGGGGATGCGGCCAAGGCCAAGCTGCTCTGGGATCTGAGCGAGAAATTGGTGGGCGTGCCCCAATTGGTCGCCCCCTAGCTTGACAAACCCTTTTCTAGGAGCCGACGATGACTGCTGCTGTGGATGCTTCCAATACCCTCCACTTTCAATGCGAGACCGGCAACTACCACACCTTCTGCCCGATTAGTTGCGTGGCTTGGCTCTACCCCAAAATTGAAGACAGCTTCTTTTTGGTGATCGGCACCAAAACCTGTGGCTACTTTTTGCAAAATGCCATGGGGGTGATGATCTTTGCCGAGCCGCGCTATGCCATGGCCGAGCTGGAAGAGGGGGACATCAGCGCCAAGCTCAACGACTACGAGGAGCTGAAGCGGCTGTGCCTGCAAATCCAGCGGGATCGCAATCCCAGCGTCATCGTCTGGATCGGCACCTGCACCACCGAGATCATCAAGATGGATCTAGAGGGCCTAGCCCAGAAGCTGGAAGGGGAGATCGGGATCCCGATTGTGGTGGCGCGGGCCAATGGCCTCGACTACGCCTTTACCCAGGGGGAAGACACGGTTTTGGCCTCTATGGCCCAGCGCTGCCCGGAGCAGGTGCAGGAAGAAGAGCGGGAGACGCGGGGTGGCCTGCAGGCTCTTTTCTACGGGCTGCGCCCCGGCAAAAAGAAAGAGGAAGAAGGCTTCCCCAAACATCCCCCCTTGGTGATCTTCGGCTCCGTGCCGGATCCGGTGGTAACCCAACTCACCCTGGAGCTGAAAAAGCACGGGATCCGCGTCTCCGGCTGGCTGCCGGCCAAGCGCTACGAGGAGCTGCCGGCCATCGAGCCGGGCACCTATGTGGTGGGGGTAAATCCTTTCCTCAGCCGCACCGCCACCACGCTGGTGCGCCGCAAAAAGGCCAAGCTCATCACCGCTCCTTTTCCCATCGGGCCGGATGGCACCCGCGCCTGGATCGAGGCCATCGCCGGCGAGCTGGGGATCCCGACTCAAGGCCTGGCAGAGCGGGAAGGGCAAGTGTGGCGTCACCCCCAGGTTCAGGAGTACCTGGGCCTGCTGCGGGGCAAGAGCGTCTTCTTCATGGGGGATAACCTGCTGGAGATCTCCCTGGCCCGCTTCCTGGTGCGCTGCGGTATGACGGTGCAGGAAATCGGGATCCCTTACCTCGACAAGCGCTACCAGGCCGCCGAGCTGGCCCTCCTGGAGCGCACCTGCGAGGAGATGGGGGTGCCCAAGCCCACCATTGTCGAGAAGCCGGATAACTACAACCAACTGCAGCGCATCAAAGCCCTGCAGCCGGATCTGGTAATCACGGGCATGGCCCACGCCAACCCCCTCGAAGCCCGCGGCGTCACCACCAAGTGGTCGGTGGAGTTTACCTTTGCCCAGATCCACGGCTTCGGCAACACCCAGGCGCTGCTGGAGCTGGTCACCCGCCCACTGCGGCGCAACGCCGCCCTCAAAGGCTTGGGCTGGGAACAGTTGGTGGGGGAAAAAGCCCTGAGCTAACTTTCTGGCTCCTCGTTGTCGAAGAGCAGGCCATCCAGGTGATCCGGCAGTTGCTGCCGGTCGATCCAGACCATGCCGGCCAAAATTGCCTCGGCCTCATTGTGGAAGTAGCCGTAGGCTGGGGCGGCAAACTCCACCGAGCCATCCTGACGTAGCCGCTGACAGCAAAAAATGAACCCCTTGTCGGTGGTTTGGGTGGTGATGCGCCAGTTGCGGTGGATGTGCTCGGCCATGATCCCAGTGCAGATCACCCTCACCCCCAACCCCTCTCCCAAGGGGAGAGGGGAGAAGAAACCCTAGAGCGTGCGCAGCACCTCTCGCGCCGCCTCGAGGGTTCTCTCCACATCGGCTTCGGTGTGGGCCAAGGAAGTGAAGCCGGCCTCGAATTGCGAGGGCGCCAGATACACCCCCCGCTCCAGCATGCCGCGGTGGAAGCGGGCAAACTTTTGCAAGTCCGAGCGCTTGGCCTCCTCGTAGTTGCGCACTGGGCCAGCCGTGAAGAAGAAGCCGAACATGCCGGGCAAATGGCCCCCACACATCTCGTGCCCGGTCTCTTGCGCAATCTGCAGCAGCCCCGTGGCCAGCTTCTCGGTAATCCGCTCCAGATACTCATAGGTACCGGGGCGACGCAAAATATCGAGGGTGTGGATCCCGGCCGTCATGGCCAGGGGGTTGCCGGAGAGGGTGCCCGCCTGGTACATCGGCCCCGCCGGCGCCACCATTTCCATAATCTCCCGCCGACCGCCGTAGGCCCCCACCGGCAGGCCGCCGCCGATTACCTTGCCCAGGGTGGTTAAATCGGGGATGACACCAAACTTGGCCTGCACACCGCCGTAGCTGATGCGAAAGCCGGTCATCACCTCGTCAAACACCAGCAGGGCGCCATACTTCTGCGTCAGCTCCCGCAAACCCTCCAAAAAGCCCGGCTGCGGCGGAATGAAGCCGGCATTGCCCACCACCGGCTCTAGGATCACGCCCGCAATGGAGTCGGGATGCTGCTCAAACAGAGCCTTGACTGCCTCTAGATCGTTGTAGGGGGCGGTCAGCGTGGCACTGGTAGCGGCCTTAGGTACCCCCGGCGAATCCGGCAGGCCCAGCGTGGCCACCCCTGAGCCGGCCTTGACCAAAAACATGTCCGCATGGCCGTGGTAGCAGCCCTCGAACTTGATCACCTTTTCCCGCCCCGTGTAGGCCCGCATCAGGCGCAGCGCCGCCATGCAAGCTTCGGTGCCGGAGTTAACAAAGCGTACCATCTCCACGCTGGGCACCGCCTCGATCACCCGCTCGGCCAGCTCGTTTTCCAAAACGCAAGGGGCGCCAAAGCTGGTGCCTTTCTCCAAAGCTCGGTGCAGAGCCTCGATCACCTCGGGATGGGCGTGGCCGACAATCGCCGGCCCCCAACTGCCGATGTAGTCGATGTACTGGTTGCCGTCCACATCCCAGGCGTAGGCTCCTGAGACGCGGTCAAACACGACGGGATCCCCGCCCACCGACTTAAAGGCGCGCACCGGAGAGCTAACGCCCCCCGGCATAAGCTGCTGCGCCCGTGCAAAGATCTGCTTGGAGCGGCTGGTATTAAACGAGCGAGT
This sequence comes from Synechococcus sp. B60.1, assembly GCF_047462555.1. Lineage (NCBI taxonomy): Bacteria > Bacillati > Cyanobacteriota > Cyanophyceae > Synechococcales > Synechococcaceae > Synechococcus > Synechococcus sp. B60.1. The sequence goes on along the minus strand of NZ_JANSJN010000028.1, from coordinate 2,327 downwards.
AGGGAGAGTGCTGGTCATACTCGGAGCTGTTCAACCCGTCTTTTTAGACTAGCAGGCAAAGAGACTTGCTGGTGGGCTGCTGCCCTCTCTTTTGTTTTAGCTAGTGGGGGTACAGGGGTGGATAAGCTCCGCACTGTACCTGCAAGGTTAGCGTCGGGATACAGCCACCCCCGCAAGGATGTGTTACACCAGTCGTGGTTATACAAAGCGGCGTTGCCGGAATCTGGTACAACCGCGCGGTAGGACATCCCGTGTCTGCTCGTGGAGAGACTACAAGACCCCGTTGAAGTGAGAGGTCTATTCCCCATGCGCTAGCACGAGGGTCAGGAGTGTGTCACTTACTTGGGCTTCCTTCTGGAGGATCCACCCACCGCCCATCGGCTTTGATGAGCTCAATCAGCGCCTGGACGCCCTCCGACTCCGGCACCTTCTTTACCTCCTCCTTGCCGCGGTAGAGGGAGATGTAGCCGGGGGTTTTCCCCACATAGCCGTAGTCGGCGTCAGCCATCTCCCCCGGCCCGTTGACAATGCAGCCCATGACGGCAATGTCGAGGCCCACCAAGTGCTGGGTTGCAGCCCGCACTTTCTGCAGTACTTCCTCCAAGTTAAACAGGGTGCGGCCACAGGAGGGGCAGGCCACATATTCCACCATGGTCTTGCGCAGGTTGAGGGCCTGCAAGATGCCGTAGGCCACCGGGATCTCTTTTTCCGGCGCTTCGGTTAGGGAAACCCGAATGGTGTCACCGATCCCCTCGGCCAGAAGCGTCCCGATCCCCACTGCCGATTTGATGCGGCCATATTCTCCATCGCCGGCCTCGGTCACCCCCAAGTGGAAGGGGTAGTTCAGGCCCAAGGCATCGAAGCGGCGGGCGGCCAGCCGGTAAGCAGCCAACATCACCTGCGGACGGGAAGCTTTGAAGGAGAGAACCACGTTGTGGAAGTCTTGCTCGGCGCAAATCTCGGCATATTCTAGGGCCGACTCCACCATGCCCTCGGGAGTATCTCCATAGATGAAGAGCATGCGCTCCGCCAGGGATCCGTGGTTGACACCGATGCGCAGGGCTTTGTTCTGGGCTTTGAGGGTCTGCACCAGGGGGGTGAAGGTTTCGCGGATCTTGTTGCGGATGGCCTCCAGTTCGGCTTGGGTGTACTCGGTGCGACCGGGCTGCGGCTTTTCTAGGACGAACAGCCCCGGGTTGATGCGCACCTTGTCCACGTACTGGGCAACCTCCAGGGCGATCTTGATGCCGTTGTGGTGTACATCGGCCACCAGCGGCACCGGCCTGTAGGTTTGGATCAGCTTGTCCCGAATCGCCTCCATCGCCTTGGCATGGGCCATGCTGGGAACGGTAACCCGCACGATCTCCGAACCTGCCTCGTGCAGACGACGGATGGCCGCCACCGCTGCCTCGATGTCAAGGGTGTCTTCGTTGATCATGGATTGCACCACCACCGGGTGCTGGCTACCGATCAACACGTTGCCTACGGCTACGGTGCGGGTAGGACGACGGGGGTAGACTGGTTCTGGGTAGGGCTGCTGAGAGGGCGCGTTGGGCCGATCCAGGGTTTGCATGGCTTGCTAAGCGGAAAAGGTCTGCTCTAGCTTGATTGTAGGGTAAACTACCCGGCCCCGACCGCTAAGCGGTACGAGCGGGCTTAAGCGCTACGCGCCGCTGACGCGAAGGGTAGCCCTGCAGTTGGCAAGCCAACCACGGACTTCCAGGCCGGTTTACAGCGGCCCCCAAAAGGGCAATCCCGTTAGCAACGTTCAAATCTGCATCCCCTTCCCAGCCACAAGCCAGGTTGACACAGCGAAAATGCTTCCCTTCCCGTTGCCCAAGCCACAAACACCGGTGACAAGTTTGCCAAGTGTAGGCAGGCGGTACTACCACCACCTCCACCCCCGCTCTTGCTGCCTTGTAGTGCACAAACTGTCTCCACTGGGAGAACGCCCCTCGCGCTAGCGGGCCGTAGGCCTCACTGTTTGACCGCCGCCGCTCCGTCTTGCTGCGCGGCTGTTGGTTGGTACGTTCTCTCATCCCAGTCCAGTCCTCCAAGGCAATGAGGCTGCAGGTAGCTTTGGCCCTAGCAACAATCGCTAAGGACTCCGTCCCGCTGACGCGAGTGGCGATGCAGTGATTCACCCAGGCTTGAAAGCGTCTCTCCCGACCAGACAGCCGCTGCAGCAGCTCCCGACACCTGCGCCGAGTGCTGCGTGTGCCCTGACTGGCTTTGCGTTGCAGAGCCGCTCTCAACCGGGAGTAGTGGTCTCTGACCCGGTTCAACCGCTGTCCATTCCAGTGATCCCCCTCAGAGGTCTGGGCAAT
>NZ_JANSJN010000027.1:4438-26668 GCF_047462555.1 Synechococcus sp. B60.1 | reverse complement strand
GGGCAGAAGAAGAGACAAAAGCTCTGCTGCCAAGCGGGTGAGGAAACCCCACCCGCCTACGCGGTGGGGTAGTTCATCCCTCACCCCATCTCCCAAATCCAAAGGAATCCCAAGATCCCCAAGCCTACGCCCCAACCTGGCTCACCATGGGAGTAGAGATACCTAGGGGGTACGGCTATGGTTTTGGCAGAACAGCTCTCGACAAAACCGCTGACCGACGACGAACTGCGCAAAATGGACGCCTACTGGCGGGCCGCCAACTACCTGTCGGTGGGGCAGATTTACCTGATGGACAACCCGCTGCTGCGGGAACCCCTCAAGCTAGAGCATGTGAAGCCGCGCCTGCTGGGGCACTGGGGCACCACACCGGGGCTGAATTTTATCTACGTGCATCTCAACCGCATCATCAAGCGGGAAAACCTCAACATCCTCTACATCACCGGCCCCGGCCATGGCGGCCCCGCTCTGGTGGCCAACACGTACCTGGAGGGCACCTACAGCGAGGTGTACCCCAACATCAGCCAAGACGCCGAGGGCATACGCAAGCTCTTCAAGCAGTTCTCCTTCCCCGGCGGCGTACCCAGCCACGTGGCCCCGGAAACCCCCGGCTCCATCCATGAGGGGGGAGAGCTGGGCTATGCTCTAGCCCACGCCTTTGGGGCAGCCTTCGACAACCCCGATCTGCTGGTGGCCTGTGTAGTCGGGGATGGAGAAGCCGAGACCGGCCCCCTGGCCGCCTCTTGGCACTCCAACAAGTTCCTCAACCCCATCCACGACGGGGCGGTGCTGCCGATTCTGCACCTCAACGGCTACAAGATCGCCAACCCGACGATCCTGGCCCGCCTCAGCCGTGAAGAGCTGCAAAGCCTCTTTGTGGGCTATGGCTACAAGCCCTACTTTGTCGAAGGCTCCGAGCCAGCCCAGATGCACCAGTTGATGGCCGCCACTTTGGACACGGTGATCCACGAGATTCAAGAAATCCAGCAGCACGCCCGCAGCAAAGGGGATCCTACCCGTCCGCAGTGGCCGATGATCATCCTGCGCACCCCCAAAGGCTGGACGGGCCCCAAAGAGGTGGACGGCAAAAAAGTAGAGGATTTCTGGCGCTCCCACCAGGTGCCACTGGCGGATCTGGCCAAGAACCCGGAGCACCTCAAGCTCCTGGAAGAGTGGATGCGCAGCTACAAGCCAGAAGAGCTCTTCGACGAAAACGGCCGTTTGCGGCCCGAGCTGCAAGAGCTGGCCCCCAAAGGGGAAAAACGCATGGGTGCCCTGCCCCACGCCAACGGCGGCCTGCTGACGCGGGAGCTGAAAATGCCGGACTTCCGCAACTACGCCGTAGACGTCCCGCGCCCTGGCACCACGGAGGCCGAGGCCACGAAGGTGCTGGGACAGTTTTTGCGAGATGTAATGAAGCTCAACCCCCACAACTTCCGCCTCTTTGGCCCCGACGAAACTGCCTCCAACCGCCTGAACGCCGTGTTTGAGGCCAGCGACCGCACCTGGGTGGCGCCTATCTACGACTACGACGAGCACCTCTCCCCCGATGGACGGGTGATGGAGATCTTGAGCGAGCACGTCTGTCAGGGCTGGCTGGAGGGCTACCTGTTGACAGGCCGCCACGGCTTCTTCTCCTGCTACGAGGCCTTCATCCACCTGGTGGACTCGATGTTCAACCAACATGCCAAGTGGCTGAAAACCACCCGGCACATCCCTTGGCGGCGGCCCATCCCCTCCCTCAACTACCTGCTCACCTCCCACGTGTGGCGGCAGGATCACAACGGCTTTAGCCACCAGGATCCCGGCTTTTTGGATCACGTGGTCAACAAAAAAGCCGAAATCATCCGCGTCTACCTGCCGCCGGATGCCAACACCCTGCTCTCGGTGGCCGACCACTGCCTGCGCAGCCGCCACTACGTCAATGTCATTGTGGCGGGGAAACAGCCGGCCCTGCAGTACCTGGACATGGATGCCGCCATCAAGCACTGCACCCAGGGCCTGGGGATCTGGGAGTGGGCCAGCAACGATCAGGGCTCGGAGCCGGATGTGGTCATGGCCTGCTGCGGCGATGTGCCGACGATGGAAACCCTGGCGGCGGCGGACTTTTTGCGGCAGCACCTGCCGGATATCAAGATCCGGGTGGTGAACGTGGTGAACCTGATGAAGTTGCAGCCGCCCAGCGAACACCCCCACGGCATCAGCGACAAGGAGTTTGTCAGCATCTTCACCCCCGACAAGCCCATCGTGTTTGCCTTCCACGGCTATCCTTGGCTGATTCACCGCCTCACCTACCGCCGTCCCAACCACCACAACCTACACGTGCGCGGCTACAAGGAGGAAGGCACCACCACCACTCCCTTTGACATGTGCGTCCTCAACCAGGTGGATCGCTTCAACCTGGCCAACGACGTGTTGGAGCGGGTGGAGCGCTTCAAGTACCGGCGGGATCACGTCCAGCAGTTGATTCGGGACAAGCTGGTGGAGCACAAGCAGTACATCTGCAAGTACGGCGAGGATCTGCCGGAGGTGCGCAACTGGAAGTGGCCCTACTAGGGGATCCTTCGCCTCTGGGCCTCCGGCAGAGTAGAGTTTTCTTAGGCTCTCCTGCCGGAGTTTTTTGAGGAGTTGGGCTGGAGGTTAAGGGGGTGAGGAGTTCAGAAAGGGCGGATGCGGATACGCTTCCCGCTCTGGAAGAGGCGGCCTGGGGAGGGATGGCCCTCTCCTGGGTTCTGGGCCTGGCCCTCTCGGCGTTGGTCATCGGGATCCGGCCCCAGGTGGCCGTCCCCTTTGGATTGAGCGTACTGGGATCGGCTATGCTGGGATCCCTGCTTCTCCCAGCCTTGCGGCGCTGGAAGGCAGGGCAGGTCATCCGCGAAGAGGGGCCCCAGTCCCACTACAAAAAAGCGGGCACGCCAACCATGGGTGGCCTTAGCTTTTTGCCCGTAGGGCTGCTGGTAGCTGGCATCGGGAGCGGCTGGGATCCCCAGTGGCTGGCGGTGGCGCTGCTGACTCTGGCCTACACCTTGGTTGGCTGGCTGGACGATTGGCTGGTTATCCGGCAGCGCTCCAACAAGGGGTTGTCCCCCAAGGTGAAGCTGTTGCTCCAAGTTGGGGTTGGCCTGGCTTTTTGCGGCTATCTAGCTTGGCAAGGGATCCCTACCGTTCTCACCCTGCCGGGAATAGGTGCCCTCTCCCTGGGCTGGCTGTTCTGGCCTTTGGCTTTGTTTGTGTTAGTGGGAACCAACAACGCCGTCAACCTCGCCGACGGCATGGACGGTCTGGCGGCAGGGGTGGTGGCCCTCGTCCTGGCAGGGCTGGGGCTGATGGCAGCGGATCCCGTTTTGGCGCTCGTGGCTTTTGCCTTGAGCGGTGCCTGTCTGGGCTTTCTGGTGCACAACCACCACCGGGCCCGCCTGTTTATGGGGGATACCGGATCCCTGGGCTTGGGAGGCGCTCTGGCGGGGCTGGCCCTGCTGGGGGATCAGCTCTGGGCCCTGGCCTGGATGGGCGGGATCTTGGTGGTGGAAGCCCTGTCAGTCATCCTGCAGGTGGGCTACTTCCAGTACACCAAACGCAAAACCGGCCAAGGCAAACGGCTGCTGCGCATGTCTCCCCTCCACCACCATCTGGAGCTGGGGGGCTGGTCGGAGGTGCAGGTGGTGGGGTGCTTCTATGGGCTAACGGCGCTATTGGTGGGGCTGGGCTGGGCCTGGTGGCACTGGGCCGGAGCTTGAGAGGCAGAGGATCCCGGCGGACTGCAGCTCCCACTTCCCGTGCAGGGGCCGAGCTCCCAAGCCGAGTTTGGGACTATCTTCTCCTCTACTCTCCAGCGCCCTCTGAGGAGCCAGAGTGCAATGGCTGTAACTTTTTTGAACCATTTTGAAAAGTTTGAAAGGGTATTTCGGGCCGCCTGCCCGGCTGCCTAAGGCTGCAAGATCATCGACCAAAAGCCGCTCTCTTCATTCCAAAAGGGCGCCAGCGACTCTCCCACCACGTTCGGCCCCCAGTAGCGAGCGGTTCCATCCAAGGTAAAAGCCACCACAATATCTCCGGGGCCGATCTGCAGTGGCTCCTCGCCCAAACTCAGCACCAATCCTTCACTACCCCCTTCTCCGGGCGCAAAGTCCCAGTGAGCCGTTTCTGGGTTGAGCAGCCGTCCGCCGCTGCGCATCAAGATCACTAGCCGAATCGGGTGAGGGGTGCGATTGCCGACTCGAAAGAGTCCTGTGCGGGTGGAGGTGGGGAAGGCAGATTCTGAGGGCAGGGCAGGAGCTATATTCTCTTCAAAGGAGCCTTGCGGGGATTTTAACATCGGCTGGGCTGTCAGCTCCTGAACGGGAGCCAGACCCCAAACCAAAGCGACAGCCAACCCCAGGGATCCCTGGCGCAGCCTGTCCTGCAAAGCTCTGGCCAACAAGGGCTTGCCGGTCAAAAAGAGAGGAGCAACAGCTTGGGCAATGCGCTTAGCAAATGAGAGGGCGGAAATAGACATCAGAGGTACCGCAACCAGGAAGGCTAGGTATCGGCTGGAGACAGAAGCTGAGGGACTCCTACCCCCCAGGAGGGGAGCTCCAGCTGCCGTCAGACGGCGTCGCTCCGGAGGGTGGGAGATTGTTCATTTGCGCTAGCACATCTATTCTCTTCAATATTCTCCCGGAAAGCGAGGGGAAAAACGGCTTCCCTGCCCCCTGCCCAGGTCGGAGCCGGCTGGGATCCCTTCTAGGGGTTGACCGCTCGGCATTGCCAGCCTTGCGGACTGCGCTCGTAGACGGTTCGCAATTGGGGGTAGGTTGCATCCCCCTTGAGCTGGAGGTGATCCACCTCCGTTGGATCCAACAGCAATAGGACAAATGTCGGCGGTGGCAAAGAAGCCTTTTCGGGGGGCAGCTCTCCAACAAAAGCCTCTGGTGGGGCAAGAGGGCCTTTGGGTTCCGGCCAGAACCAGAGCAGCCGTCCTTTTTCCGAGATTTGCTGCCATACCTGTTGCCGCTGCTGCTGCGCCTGGGGATCCGGGTGGTCAGCGGCGATGGCCTCGAGAGTGCCGGCAATGCGAAATTGCTCGCGAGTTTTACAGAAGTACCAGCAGATCTGGGCCAGTGGGCAGTGGGCAATCTGGCAGATCTTCTCGCTGCGGCTGTCCACCGCCAACTGGATGCGGTCGGTATCCCGCAAAAATCCCCGGAAGACCACCGTGCGGTTACGCGGATGCCCCTGGGGATCCACTGTAGCCAGTTGCAAATAGCGTACACCGGGATTGCTGCGGTTGCGGTGCAAGGCCGCCTGCAGCAACATCCGCCAAGAGGGATCCCTGGCTAACGGGTTCATGGGGGTGCCCGCCAAGACTTCAACTAGGGAGGGGGAGGAGCCTCTGATTGCGAGTCTCTGGCGCACCCCGGTGAGGACTCCGGCTGAGTAGCGCGAACGGCATTGGGATCCGGCACAGTTGGGTGAAGAGAATGAAAGGGATGTTCCAGCCAGCCCTCCGTTGCCCCCTCAAAGCGTTCTGGCACCGGCTGCTTCACCGGCAATTTTTGGAGCACCAGAGCGAGATACTCGGTATACCCAGGGAAGCGGACTTCCCGCACCTTATGCCACACCGAGCGCGACATTAGCAGCGTCCGCTCCACGTCCTGGGCTCCCAGCTTGAGCAAAAATTCCTCCCGTTCCGGCTGATAATCGGTGGAGGCCAAGGCCAAAGCCTGCGGGGGATAGGCTTGGGTGAGCTGGGCCATCTTGGCCATGAGCTCAGGATAGAGCCAGGTGTAAGCGGGGTGAACCGTGAGCTTGGCCACATGCGGCTGCTGCCCCGTCCGATCCAACTTCAGGTTGAAATAGCCGATAGCGGTTTTCCGCTCAGGCTCATAGACACACATCTCCACCCGTTCCGTTTGGCTGATGACGCATTTGGCCTGATCCAAGAGCCAATCCAGCGGGCTGGTGCGAAAATCGCTCACGTCGCGGTCGTACACCTGGCGCACAGTGGCCGGCATGGATCCCGTATCCAGTTGGTAGATGGCGTAGGCATCCCGGTTGGTCACCGGCACCAAGTTGGGCAGCTTGGGCTCGTGCTGGCTGAGAGCGGCAAGGATCTCGGGTGGAATCGACCAGTAGGTAATCTGAACCAGTGGTTGGAAGCCATTGTGTCGGTAGAGGGCCATCGCCTCCTTGTTGTGGATGTTCACCTCCAAGATCCAGGTGCGAGCCTCGCGAAAGTGCTCCAGGCAGTGCTTGAGCAGCCGAGATCCCACCCCCTGCCGCCGCGCAGAGGGCACCACAGCAATGTGATCCACCCGCCAGGTGCTGCGGGAATGGTTAAAGGGAGAAACTTGAATGACCCCCTGGATTTTGCCTTCCAGCTCCGCCACATGCACCGTAAACATGTGCTGAAAACGGTTGGGAAACAGGCTCAAGGTTTTCAGGGGGCCATACCACTGCCGTAACCGCCGCACTTGGCGACGAATGTCCACCGAGCGGCTGCTGTACTCTTCATCAAAAGCTTGCGCCAAAATCTCCTCCACCGCCTCCAGATCGCCCAGTTGAGCGGGGCGGAGAATCAGTTCGGGAGCCTCCCTAGGAGCTTTGGAATCCGGGTTGGGCTTTGCCGCAGGGTTGTCCATGCCAAAGTGTGGGCGGGAGAACATTCAAAGCATAGCTCAGGATCCCTCTTCCGGAGGTCGTTGCTGCCACAAAAATTCAGGGTGTTGGGCTTTTTGTAGTCGCTTGGCCGCTAGCATCCAGCAAGGCAAAGTTGCTGAAGCTAAAGCACTTCTCAACAACGCCAGCTTCCGTCTCCGTTTGAATGCGCCGCTCCGAGAGAATGTAGTACTTGCCCACCTTGGTGTAGAGATCTTCAAACTGGCTGCGCCCACCCTTTTGCTCGCCAGTCTTGGCGTCGTGATAGACAGAGTCGTAGCGATGGGAGAGGTAGCCTTCGCCGGTGTCGTGGCTGCTGAAGGTGTGGATGGTCACCACTACTCCATGAATATGCCGATGCACCAGGGTTACCTGGTTGTCGCGCACGTGGTAGCGATCCCCTTCGGCTTTGCCACCCACCAGGATCTCCACACTGCCATCGGGTAGGATCTGGCCATAGCGGAAAGTATTGTTCCCGTGGGTCTCGGCAAAGCTGCGGCGCACCCGGTGAATGGCAATCTCCCAAAGTTGATTGTGAATAGCTTTCCGGGCTTCCTCATCCTCCACGCCCGTAACCGTCGCTTTCAGGTCTGCCCCCACTCGCACCTGCCCCACAAAAGTACGCTCCCCATCCCAGTAGGTGACTTCGGCGCTGTAGCCCGGAAAGTCGGGATCCCAGGTGTAGCGATTTTCGTAGGCGGCCCGAAACAACTCTTCGGCAGAAACTTGGGTCGCGGTCATCGGGTGTCTCCTGTCTTACTGGCAAGCGCTTCTCATAGCCATCCATCATACTGCCCCTTGCTGCCAGGCTACTCCCCCAGCCGCCTGCGGCAAGAACCTGCATTTGTTGACATACTCCCTACCGGCTATAGCCTGCTTCCCCACAGCGCTAAGACAGGGGTTTTCGCATCGCAAAGAGCTGGCATAGCTGATCCCCCATCCGCCGCTGTAGGATAGAGGCACAGCCACTCGAGCTTCTCTTCCTGCCTCACGCCAAGTTTTGGCCTGCAAGCTTAGTTGCTGCTTTGATCCCCAGAGTATTCTCTGGAAAGAACTTTTCTATCTTTTTGCGGGTGAGGAGGAAGATTGAGAGATTTTTTTGACGATCGCGTCGGTAGGACGGAATCCCCAGCGCCTAACCTGTCGCCGGCCCAGACCAGAGTGGCAGCTCCGCCGGAGATGATGGGGCCGGTGCTGAAAATTGTCGGCAAGCAGACCTTGAGCGGCCACATTCCCATCGGCGGCGCGAAAAACTCGGCTTTGGCTCTCATGGCCGGATCCCTTTTGGCTCCTGCAGCTTGCCGAATTCACAACGTGCCACGCCTGCTGGACATTGAACGCATGGGGCAGATCCTGACCACCCTAGGGGTTAAGGTGTCCCATGTGGGCAATACCCTCGACCTGGATGCCAGCTCCCTCAAAACTTCCCAAGCTCCCTATGAATTGGTCAGCCAGTTACGGGCCAGTTTTTTCATCATCGGGCCACTGTTGGCGCGGCTGGGAGTGGCTAGAGTTCCTCTGCCCGGCGGCTGTGCCATCGGCTCCCGTCCGGTGGATCTGCATGTGCGGGGCCTGCAAGCGTTGGGGGCAACGGTTCAAATCGAGCACGGCGTGGTTCATGCCTATGCCCGCAAGCTGGTGGGAACCCGCATCTACCTGGACTATCCCAGCGTCGGCGCCACTGAAACTCTGATGATGGCCGCTACGCTGGCGGATGGGGAGACGGTCATCGAAAATGCCGCCCAAGAGCCAGAAGTGGCGGATTTGGCCCGTTTCTGTCAGGCAATGGGGGCCCGCATTCGCGGTGTAGGCACTAACACGGTTGTGGTGGTAGGGGTACCGCGCCTGCACGGCACCGAGTACACGGTCATTCCCGACCGCATCGAGGCCAGCACCTACCTCATTGCCGGGGCCATCACTGGCTCCGAACTCACGGTTGGCCCTGTTATCCCGGATCATCTGCGGGCGGTGATCGCCAAGTTGCGTGACATGGGGCTGCGGGTGGAGGAAGAAGGCCCCAACCGGCTGCGCATTGCCCCGGCGCGACTCAGTTCGGGCTGGCTCTGCCAGGCAACCGATATCCAGACCTTGCCCTATCCGGGTTTTCCCACTGATGTGCAGGCGCCGATCATGGCCTTGGCCGCCCTGAGCGAGGGCAGTTGCACCATCGAGGAGACGGTGTTTGAAAACCGGATGCACCACATCCCCGAGCTCAATCGCATGGGGGCAGACATTCGCCTCAAGAACCGGGTCGCCCTCATCCGAGGAGTGCCGTCGCTGTCGGGAGCGCCGGTGGTGGCTACGGACTTGCGGGCGGGGGCAGCTCTGGTGTTGGCCGGCCTGGCGGCTGAGGGCTGCTCTACCATCCACGGCCTCCACTACATCGACCGCGGCTACGAAGCCATCGATGAAAAGCTGCGCAATGTCGGGGCCAAGGTGTATCGCTGTAACCACCCGGCAGGGATCCCGCTCACCCCTCAGCCTGAGCAAGCCGATGGAAAGGGGATCCCATCGCAAAATTGGCCCATTTGAGCAATAGGGCTTGAGCCTACGCTGTTGGGGGGATCCGCTGGCCCCAAGCGTCATCCCCTTGGTTTTCTGGAGGGAAAAAGGATGCGGTAGGCTAGGAGCCGACAGCCCAAATTCTAGGGAGAAGGGGTTAGCTTAATCGGCAGGAAGACCCGCACTGTAATTACTCAAGAGCCAATCCGTGTCGGGATGAAAGCTGTTCGTGCTACAAGTGAGGAGAACAAGTTCAATCTCTGGAGAGTTTCCCGCCGTGGGTCGCACGGTGGCCGCACGCTGAGACCTCTGTACCAACAAGTCTGGGAAGCGTGAAGCCCGCACTCTATCGGTTCGCGCAGCGTGGCATAAGCCATATTGTGTTGACTCAACGCAGGGGAGTGTCGGGAGTCGTTCACGGATCGAGAGCCATGTCCCAAGTGTACGACTGTGTCATCGTCGGCGCTGGCCCTGCCGGCGGCTCGGCCGCCTATCACCTGGCCAAGCGGGGGCGCTCAGTGTTGGTTTTGGAAAAGGATTCTTGGCCTCGCTACAAACCCTGTGGCGGCGGCGTTTCTCCCATGGTGGCGGCCTGGTTTGACTTCGATTTCAGCCCCGCCATTTCGCTGAAGATCCGGCAAATTCGCTACACCTGGCGGGGCGGGGATCCGGTTGTGGTTGACCTGGATCTGAAAGAGCCGGTATGGATGGTGCGGCGGGAGGTCTTCGACCATTACTTGATTCAGCAGGCGCAAAAGCAGGGGGCAGCGCTTCAGACGGAATGTCCTGTCTCCGGTATTGAGTGGCAGAGCGACCGCTGGCAGGTGATGACAGCCACCGGCCCGGTCTGGGGTCGGTATGTGATCGGGGCCGATGGGGCAAAAGGCTCGATGGCCAAGTGGCTGGGCTTTCAACACCGGCAGCGCCGCCTGGCTGCCGCCCTGGAAGCAGAAGTGCCCGTCTCAGAGCCGCAAACCGCAGCCGCCCACTTCGACTTTGGCGCCGTGAGCAACGGCTACATTTGGAACTTCCCCAAAGCCGATGGCTACTCGATCGGGGCGGGCACCTTTCGGGGTGGCGAAAAACAAAACTTGCGGGACATCGCCGCCGAGTACGCCCAAAGCTTTGGTGTGGACTTGAAATCGGTCAGGCAGTTTGGCCATCCCATCTGTCTCTGGGAGGGGGATCAACCCCTGCACAGCCAAAATGCCCTCTTGGTGGGAGATGCCGCCTGTGTCGTCGATCCGTTTACCGCCGAAGGGATCCGCCCCTCCCTCCTCACCGGCATGCTGGCAGCGCAGGCCATCGACCAAGCCCTGGCAGGAGATACGGAAGCCCTGGCGACCTACTCCGCCCGCGTGCAGCAGGAGTGGGGCTCAGAGATGCGTTGGGCCAAGCGGATCGCGGCGCTGTTCTACCGCTTTCCGGGTGTAGGCTACAGGGTAGGCGTCAAGCGACCGGGAGCCACTCGGCGCATGGGCCAAATCTTAGCCGGTGAGCTGCGCTACAGCGATGTGGCCAGCTCGGCCATTCGCAAGTTGAGCGCTGGCCTGTTAGCCTAGGCCGGTCATTGGGAGACAGGGGCGGGATCGTCGAAGCGCCTGCTGATTAGCAGGCAGTTGCGGCCATCCGCCTGGCGAGTGTAGCTCAAGTGGGTGGAGAGAGCCTTCATTAGCAAAATGCCCCGTCCTCCCTCAGACTCGGCGTTGGGGAGCCTGTTGGCTGCCAGGTTTTGGGCAAAGCCCTCCAAGTCGAACTCCTGCCCTTGATCCCAGATGCGCAGCTCCAGCCCCTGGGGCATCAGAACCAGCTCGATATCAATGGGTGTACTGGGAGGCAAAGCGCGGTGGGCATGGCGAACGGCGTTGGTAAAGCCCTCCGCCAAGGCCAACTGGCATTCCAACCAGATGGGGCCCGGGATGCCGGCGTTGCGGAAAGACTCAAACCACGTCAAAACCTGGCCGAGAGCATCCAGGGTTGTGTCTACTCTCAGCGCAAAGGTCTGCTTTTCCCCCGACGGAATCCCTGCTGCGTTCAAAATCGAAACTCAACGATAGGGATTGAACCTGAAGCCATTTGGCCCTACCAGATTCTAGACCAGAGCCCTGCCAGAACATGTCATCCCCCATTTTGGGGGGGAAGCTAGGGAGCGATGATCAAATCCACACGGCGGTTCCGCTGCCGTCCGGCTTCTGTGTCGTTATCGGCCACCGGCAGGGTGGGGCCAAAGCCAGAGGTTGTCCAACTGATGGGATGGCCTTCCGGCAACAGGTTAGCTAGGTAGTCTTTAACAGCGTTGGCGCGGCGCAGGGAAAGAGCCAGGTTGTAGTTTAGGGATCCAATGTTGTCGGTGTGACCGTTCACTTGAACGCGGGCGCCGGGCATGGCTTCCAAGGATTTCGCCACCTGGGCCAGCAGCGAGGCCGCCTCAGGCCGAATCTCGGCCTTGTCGAAGTCGAAGAGCAGATCGCCCGGCAGGCTGATGGTTCGAGTTCCCACCTGAAAAGAGGTAGGGGTCGGCGTTGCGCTGGGGGCGGGGACGCTCACTCCCTCCGGGGCGATCTCGGCAGCGGTGGCCGATTCCCACCTCGGCTCAGGGGCCACTGCTTGGGAAGACAGCCGTTGCAGCCGCGACTCCAGTTCTTCAATTCGGATCAAAAGCTGGATCACCTGCTGGCGGAGTTCTCGAATCTCCCTTTCCAGCTCCGTGAGGCCCTCGTGATTTGGATTCCCACTTGGTGAAGCTGCATCGGCTGTCGGGCTCACCGCTGCGGGACTGGCCTGGGGTGGGGACAGGGTGGGCAGGAGCGGCGGCGGGGTGGGGACAGGCTGTTCAGGCGGCGTATTGACCTGCGGCTGGGGAGCTGGCAGCGGTTGGGTCGGAAGCTGCTGCGGGAGCACCATTCCCGCCCAGATGCCGCTGCCGACCAAGAGGAGCCCACTGGAGAGATTGAGAAAGACCGTTGCACGTTTGGATGGGCGAGGCATCGCAGGCAAACCTCCGGCTGGCTGGGCGTAGGCGAGGAGCGAAAACCGGGCTCAACTCAACGCCTAGAGTCGATCCTATCCGGCGACCACCGCTCGCCAAGAGGATTAGGGGTTGCTCAGGCTGCCACTTCCCGCCATCCTTGGCAAAAGCCTAGTCGAAGCTAAGACGGCCCCGATAGCGCCCTATAAGGGTCAGGCCATTGACGGGATCCGCACAATCGACCACAAAAGACGGAAAGCGTGGGTTGTCACTGATAACTTTTACTCGGGATCCCGACAGGCGGTGCAACCGTTTGACCCACAGCTCGCCATCCCTCTGAAAGACGTAGATGCCCTCCTCCCCCAGCTCTTCTTGCCGCTCGACAAAGATCCAGTCGCCATCTTCCAAGGTGGGAGACATGCTGTTCCCTTGCACCCGAATCAAGCTGAGCCCATCCGGGTTCCCCTTCAGATGGGCCCGCAGCCAGTTACGCTCAAAAGCTAGCACCGACTCGATGGACTCTTCCCGCACCAGCGCCCCGGCCCCTGCCGAGGCAACCACATCCACCAGAGGCACGTATACATACTCCGTTTTGGCGTCGCCAGGGGATCCCTCCCCCGTAATCAGCCAACTGAGACTCACCCCCCCCACCTGGGCAATTTTCACTGCCTTGTCGATGCCGGGCACGGATCCCTTGAGGTAACTGCGCAAGGCTGTATCGCTAATGCCGGCCCGCCGCCCAAACGCATAAATGGCCTCATTGCCGATCACCTGTCGCAAACGGGCAGCAAAGGAGGAATCAGAGGAGGTGGACATCGGCTTAACACTACAGGTTGTGTACAACTAAATTTCTACCACTATATATTGACAAGTCAACCCCCGTGAGAGGTGGGGGATAGTGTTTATGCTGAGTTGGAGGGAAGAGGGCAGAGTTTCCAGTAGTAGGATCTGAGAGGCTCAACTTGTTCTGGCTTGATCCCTATGACCGTCTCAGACTGGAAGCGCTGGCTGGATCATTTTCTCATTGCCCTAGTCTTTCTGGTGTTTGCCGGCTTTGTCTGGTTTGTCTTCTCGGTAACGGGAGCTTTCATTGGGATCCCGCTGGGCTACAAACTTTGGCTACGGCTGTGGTTGCCTCTGTTCCAGCCAGCGCTGGGGATCCTGATGGCTGGAGCCCTGCTGAGCGGGGTGTGGGGTTGGCTGGAGAAACGCCACTCCTGCAATCGAGACCATCAGCAGAACTAAAGATTGGGCAGCGCCAGGAGGCTCCAGACTGGCTCTATACTGAAAACGTATCTAAATGTTGAGCACCGGAGGCGGTCTGGCGTCGTGTTTGTCTTATCCGGCTACGAGTATTTGCTGGTTTTTCTGATCGTCTGTGCCCTGCTGCCGGTCTTGGCTCTGGGAGCTTCTGCGCTCTTAGCCCCAAAGCGGCGGGGATCCCTGCGCCGCAGCACCTATGAGTCGGGGATGGAGCCGTTTGGCCAGGCCTGGATCCAGTTCAACATCCGCTACTACATGTTCGCCTTGGTCTTCGTGATCTTCGACGTGGAGACTGTGTTCCTCTATCCCTGGGCGGTGGCCTTTCATCGCTTGGGACTGCTGGCCTTTGTGGAGGCCCTGATTTTCATCGCCATCCTTGTGGTGGGCCTTGTGTACGCTTGGAGAAAAGGAGCGCTGGAATGGTCATGACCTCTAAGGAGCCGGAAGTCTTGTTTCCGGCGTCTGCCCCGCAAGTTACCACAGACCTCTCGAACAACGTTGTTCTCACCACGGTTAACGACCTGTACAACTGGGCGAAGATGTCCAGCCTCTGGCCGCTCCTCTACGGCACTGCTTGCTGCTTCATCGAGTTTGCAGCCATGCTGGGCTCCCGCTTCGATTTCGACCGCTTCGGCCTGTTGCCTCGTTCTTCGCCGCGCACGGCCGATTTGATCATCACGGCAGGCACCGTAACCATGAAGATGGCGCCGGCGCTGGTCAAGCTCTACCAACAGATGGCCGAGCCGAAGTACGTGATCGCCATGGGGGCCTGTACCATTAGCGGCGGCATGTTCAGCTCCGATTCCTACACGGCGGTGCGGGGGGTAGATAAGCTGATCCCAGTGGACGTGTACATTCCTGGCTGCCCGCCTCGCCCGGAGGCAATCATGGATGCCATCGTCAAGCTGCGCAAGAAGATCGCCGCCGAGGATATGCGGGAGCGGGGCCGCCTGCAGCAAACTCACCGCTACTACACCGTCAAGCACAACCTCAAGCCGGTGCCAGAGATCATCACTGGCAAGTACTTGGAGAGCGAAACTCGCCAAGCCCCGCCGCCGGAGTTGGCCGCTGCTATTGGCCTGCCGGTGCCACCGGCACTGCAAACGGCCGACTTCAAGCGAGCAGAGCAACAGCTCAAAGCGCTGCAGGGAGGAATGTGAGATGACAGAGGACAAAGCCCAGGAAAAGCCGTCCTCGACAGCCGAGCCGACAGAACCATTGGCGACGCTGGAGCGGGGGCCGGTCTCCCAGTTCCTCGCCGATAATGGCTTTGACCATCAGTACCTGGGTAGAGATGCCGCCGGAGTGGAGCTGTTGGAGGTGGAGCGGGACTTTCTCTTACCTGTGTGTACTGCCCTCTATGCCTATGGCTTCAATTACCTGGAGTGCCAGTGCGGCTACGACCTGGGGGCGGGGCAACCTCTGGTCAGCCTCTATCACCTGATCAAGCTGGTGGACGGGGCAGATCGGCCGCAGGAGGTGCGGATCCAGGTGAAGCTGCCCCGCCAAGATCCGCGGGTGCCTTCGGTGTACTGGATCTGGAAGTCGGCGGACTGGCAGGAGCGGGAGACTTATGACATGTACGGCATCATCTTCGAGGGACACCCCAACTTGAAGCGGATCTTGATGCCGGAAGACTGGATTGGGTGGCCGCTGCGCAAGGACTATATCACGCCTGACTTCTATGAGTTGCAGGACGCCTACTAGGGGGGATGCCTCAACCGGCTGAGCAGCGTTCGCAGGACGTGAGAGAGATGTGGCCTTTTTTACTCTTGGTAATCTACGCAGGGGGAGTTTGGTACTCAGCCCGCAAGGCAGATCGCATCTACTCAGGCTCTGGAAAGTGGGCGGTGTCGGCCCTCTGGCCGCTGCTGCTCTTGACCAACCGCCAGTTCCGCCAAAATTGGCGTCGTCCCTTGAATAAGTGAGTCTATCCCCATTGGTAAGCCCTTCTAGGCAAGACTTAGGCTTGGGCAATCCGGGTTTGCCCTTGTTGCCCTCGCAGGCCGACCGAAGGTTGCCAGAGCTGATTGGCAGCCGCATTCGCGCTCGGGGACCAGTGACCTTTGCCCAGTTCATGGAGTGGGCCCTCTACGAGCCAGGGCTGGGTTACTACGAGCGGGAGCATCTCCCCCTCGGCTATGACTATCGCACCTCCCCCCACTTGGCGGCGGATTTTGCCCAACTGTTGGCTGAGCAGATCTTCCAGTTCTGGCACATTTTGGGATCCCCCCCCCATTTTGCGGTGATTGAGATGGGGGCGGGCAGCGGCCGCCTGGCTGAAGACTGGCTGGCCTATGTGGGCTCCACTTGGCCTGACTTCTGGCAAGCCCTGGAGTACGGGATCCTCGAGCGCTCTGCTTTTTTGCGGCGGCTGCAGCAAGAGCGCTTGGCCGGCTATGGCGGGAAGGTGCGCTGGCTAGAGTGGGACGAGATCCCAGATGGATCGGTAACCGGCTGCTTTTTTTCCAATGAGCTGGTGGACGCCTTCCCAGTCCATCGGGTACAGGTGCAGGCAGGGGCCTTGCGGGAAATCTACGTGGATTGGGCAGAGGGGGAAGAGGGGGGCTTCCGAGAAGTGTTGGGGGCTCCCTCTACACCCGCGCTGGAAACCTACTTTGCCCGCCTGGGGATCCCGATTGCCACTTACCCCTCCGGCTACCAAACCGAGGTCAATCTCAAGGCCCTAGAGTGGCTCCAGCTTTTGGCCCGCAAGCTGCGACGGGGCTATGTGCTCACCCTTGACTACGGCTACACCGCCCAGCGCTACTACAGCCCCCAGCGCTTCCAGGGCACGCTCCTGGCCTACCGCCAACACGGCACCTACGCGGATCCCTATGTCTGGGTGGGATCCCAAGATCTCACTGCCCATGTGGACTTTACCACCTTGCAGCAGGTGGGGGAATCTCTGGGGCTCAAGTGCCTGGGCTTCACCCAGCAGAGCTACTTTTTGGTAAACCTGGGATTGGCGAAAAGGCTAGCCGACCTCAGCCAAGTTGGCGACGAGGGGGGGGATCTGGGCCAGGTGTTGCGACGGCGACATGCCCTTCACGCTCTGCTGGATCCGCTGGGGTTGGGGAGCTTTGGGGTGCTGCTGCAAGCTAAGGGCCTGAGCGACTCGGAGTATGCCCAGCCGCTGCGGGGCTTTGTCGATCCGGAGCTACACAGGGGGATAGCTTGGTAGCCCCGCACTAAAGTGGAAGGTGGAGAAGCCCGCAAGCAACTTGAGTTGCTCTCCCTTTGCCCCAGCGGGCCGGAGGCCTTAGCAAGCACCTACTACGAACCCGACCAGTGCATAGCGTGGAAGCGTTGCTCCGCAAAGTAAGCTGAACCTTAGGGCTTTGCCCTAGGGAACTGTGTAGAGGCGTCTTGACAGTGCTTTTACAAGTCCGCTTGTGGACTGCGTAAGAATCCCCCGACTTAAAGTCGGCGGAGTGTCAAGCGTACCCTAAAACGAAACAGAGCGAGGGGTCGTGTGGATTACTGCCCCTCGCGCTCCTCTACTTCTCTAAACTACACGGGGGCTCCAAGACCGGTATAGGAGCCATAGAAGAAAAGCCCAACCACCGTGACTACACCCAAACCGACAACCACAGCCACTATCCACAGAGGGATCCTTGCCTGACTAGTCATAGCAACTGGCCTCCAAAAGAAATTGATTCCTGCAGCTTTTCTCAACTTAAGACCGGAGATGGATTAAAGTCTCAGTTGAGAAAGTAGCTGGAAAACAGCAGCCCAACCACAAACACCAGCAGCAAGCCCAGGTATAGGGAAGTGCGGTTTAGCTCTACCGGTTGGGTGTTGGGATTCTTTTCGGGTTGATCAGCCATGGGGTTCACCGTTGAATAAACTGCATCGCAGCAATAGCTCCCAGAAAGAAAACGGTTGGAATTGCCAAAGTATGCACCGCCAACCAACGGACGGTAAAAACAGGGTAAAAAACGGGCTCATCAGGGTTGTTTACAGATTTGGTCGCCATAGTCCAGATCCTGGCTCTTGGAACACAAAATAGATTTACAAATCGCAACAGGTGAACGATCCTCGACCCTCATCTTCGTTGAGTCAGCACAGCATGGCTTACGCCACACTGCGCGAACCGATAGAGCACGGTCTTCATGCTTCACAGACTTGTTGGTACAGAGGTCTTAGCGTGGTGCCACCGTGCGGCCCGCGTCGGGAACAAGTCAGGAAAACTCTCCAGAGATTTAACTTGTTCTCCTCAATTGTAGCACAAACAGCCTTTATCCCGACACTGATTTGCTTTTGAGTAAATACAGTTCACAAATACAGTGTGGGGCTTCCCGCCGATTAAGCTAAAGAGTTGCCAGCCTGGCCCTGCTCTTTCCTAGCGAGTTAACTTTTCCAGTTGCTCGAGAGCGTTGAAGCGGTCACTGACAATCGGCAACTCCTGCCGCTCTGCGGTGAAATACTCATTGGGGCGTGGAGTACCAAAGATATCATAAGCCAAGCCGGTGCTGACAAAAAGCCAACCCGCCAAAAACAAAGCGGGAATGGTCAGGGCATGAATAACCCAGTAGCGGACGCTGGTAATAATATCGACAAAAGGTCGCTCTCCAGTGTTGCCAGCCATGAAACTCCTCCCTGCACTAGGGGCAAAAGGGCTCTTTGAGTCTATAACACAATGATAGGGATTTGCATGCACAGCTACAAGTTACAAGACGATGGCTCAAGCCGTTTGCCGGCAAGCCAGACTCCATCTTGCATAGGTCAGATCTCCTAACAGCCTCTGAGTTCAATCCCAGGGATCCCCAGGGTGAGCCCGCACGCCTGGGGGTTGGGGATCCCACTGCCAAAGGGCGCAATCCCAACTGGTATCGAGGGCTTGAGGGCAAGGCGGAACTTTGAGGTAAGCTGACCCTGGGGGGATGTCAACGGAACAGGAGTAACAGCTATGCGGTGCTCGTGGCCCCTAGCTCTGAGTTTGTGTTGGACGCTAGGCTGGTCGAGCGTCAGCCTGCCGGCTTGGTCCCAAGGAGTAGAGCAGCAAGCCTCACTGGCCTGGGCCGATGCCTACGTGGCGGCGCTGGAGCGCCAGACCGATCTGGTGCTCACCCAGGAGCCGCTGTCGGCCACTCTCACCCGACTAGAATTGGCCCAGTGGCTGACGGAGTTTTTCGGCTACATCCCCAACCCCAACCAGGTGCAAGAAATTCGCGATCTCGAGCCCAATACCCCCGACTATTGGACGGCCCAGGCGGTGCTGCAGGCAGGGGCGATGCGCCTGTATGAGGGCAACGAGTTTCGTCCGCAAGGAGATCTCACCCACCTGGAAGCCCTAGCCATTTTGGTGCGGGCATTGCAGTTACCACCTCCCAGCCCAGAGGCCATAGAGCAATGGATGGCTCTCTACAGCGATGCTGCTGAGGTGCCGGAGGTGGGACGGGCCTTTGTGGCCATGGCGGGTGAAGCGGGGCTATTGGTGAATGTGCCGGATCCCGCCCGGCTGCGGCCCAATCGGGTGCTGAGCCGAGCTGAGGGGGCGGTGCTGTTACATCAGGCGTTGGTGTATCGCGGTCAGCTTCCACCCTTGCCGCCTCCGGTGGTGCAGTTGCGGCCTTCTCCCGCTGCGGTGGCCGAGACCATCCAACCCGAAATCTTGCAAACGCGGGTTATCCCTGAGTCGGGAGTGGTGCCGGCAGGGAAAACCTTGACCGTTGAGGCGCAGGGTACTCCCAACGGCAGGGCCACGGTGGATATTGGCGACCTGGTGCGGGGTTTGCCCATGGAAGAAGTGCAGCCCGGCTATTACCGCGCCGTTTACACCCTTGGCCCTCAAGACAGCGCCTTCGGCCCCGATATCCGCATCCAACTGAGCCTTAATGGAGTCAGCACCCGCGTTCAGCGGCGGCTCCCTCAACTGGCCCTGGGCAATGTCGCCCCCCCGCCGGTGGAACCGGTGTTTCCTCCCCCCGCCCCTCTGCCGCAGCCAGCCACCCCCGCCCCTCTGGCCGCAGCCGGCAACCGCTATCCGCGCATTGCGGCGATTCGCCTGGATCCCCAGCGCGACCTGGTGGAAGGGGATATCCTCACCATTGCCATCTGGGGGGACTCGGGAGGGATCGCCCAGTTTGATTTGGGGAATCTGGCCCTCAACCAGCCGATGCGAGAAGTGAGACCCAACCACTACGAGGGCACCTACGTGGTGGCCCCCACCCACCAAGCCAGCAACCCTGTTTTGCGAATTGTGCTCAGCAAAGACGGCCTCAGCCAGGAGTACCGCGAGATCTTCCCTTTTGCAATCGATGGATCCAAGGGAACTCGCTCCACCATTCAGCCAGCTTCTCGGCCTGTCGCTGCTGGGCCGCCTCAGATTTTTAGCATTACCACCAACAGCACCAGCCTGCGCATGGGCGAGATCCTCAAAGTGACGATGCGAGGGGATCCAGGGGGGCGGGCAGCTTTTCGCATCGTCGGGGTGACGCCAGAGGTGGAGATGCGGGAGGTGGCGCCCGGACTCTATGAAACCCAGCAACAACTGCCCTTCAACATGCAGCCGATCAACAACGGCCTCATCGAGGTGATCCTGGAGCGGGGCGGGCAAAGAGCCACCCAAACCAGCCCCTCGCCGATCACCATCGCTCCCTGAGCAAAACTTGCCGCGCAGCATCGCGAGAACTTTATCCCGCTGGCGCAAGCTGTAGTTAAAGGCATGCGATCCGATTGCCCAGCTATTGGCGATCACAAGCAGCCTGGTAGTTATAGCCATCTCAAATGGTAATAAAACATTTCTCCGCGTCGTCATTACTACGCAATGCTGTCGCGAACGCGCCGCTCTAACTCCCCTCTCCCTCTGGGAGAGGGGCTGGGGGTGAGGGCCAGCGGCAAAGTGTCTTCGTCTTGTTTGAAACGACTATATGCCCCTTGGCTAGACGGCTGCCTCAAAGGGATCCGCGCTGCGCTGGATCTGGGTGGATAATTTGGGAATCACCTGCAGCTTGAACTGTTGCTCGAAGGCCTTTTTCTTCTCGTTCAAGCTCCACAGCTCCAGGGCACAGTCGTCGTTGGGATGCCTGGGATCCAAAATCAGCTCCATCTGGCGGGGGCCTTCTCCCAGAAGCTGAAAGCGGCAGTGCACCGCTTGGATGGCCTGCAGGCGGCGGCGATCCAGAGCACAGGCTATGCGCAACAAGGGGCTAAGTTCCAGCACCACTTGGCGATCTCGCTCGTCGCTGAGGCGCTGGAAGTTCTCGTGCTTCTTCTTGGGGGGCGACTTGCGGTGGTAGCGGGCCAGGTTGGCGATCACCTCCACCTCTTCTTCGTTAAAGCCCAACAGCTCCCCGTGGCGGATCAGATAGTAGGAGTGCTTGTGGTGGGCGGCATGGCTGATGAAGTGGCCGCAGTTGTGCAGCATGGCGGCCGCCCAGAGAAGAGCCCGCTCCCGGGATCCCCAGGAGTGCAGGATGCCGCGGGTTTGATCGAAAAGGCTGAGGGCAAACTCCGCCACCCGCTCGGCATAGGGGATCTCCACCTGGTATTTTTCCGCCAACTTGAGGACGCTGCGCCGCCGCACCGAGCTGTGGTAGCGCAGCCGATCTTCAATGAGCCCCTGGCCGATCATCCAATCTACGATCAGCCCTTCCCGCAGCGCCCGCTCGCAAAACTGGATCCGCTCCACCCCCAGCAGGCTCATCACCTCCTCCAAAATGACCGCCCCGGCCAGGATGATCTCCCCGCGTCTTTCTCCCAGACCGGGCAGCTTTTGCCGCTCGGCTACCGTGAGAGAGCGCAGCTCTTTGACATAGCCCCGCAGGGCTTCCAGGCTGAACTCATACCCCTGCAGGCGAGTGGGGGGAGCACCCAAGCGGCGGCGGGCATCCAACTGGGCCAGGCACTCGATGGTGCCGGAGGTGCCCACAAAGGTCAGGGATCCCGGCTGTTGGGAAGCAGCAACGATGCGCCTCATCTGCTCGATGGGAGCTTCCAGCATGCCGCGGATGTGTTGTCGCAGGGCCTGCAGCTCGGCAGGGGTGGGTGGGTCGTGGCGCAAAAACGCTTGGGTCAGGCGCACCGCTCCCACCTTGATGCTGCGCAGGAACTCCGGCTCTTGGCCGTTGCCCAGAATCAGCTCGGTGGAGCCGCCGCCGATATCCACCACCGCGTGCAGCCGGTTGTGGAACTCCATGGCCGAGAGCACGCCCAGGTAGATGCGGCGGGCTTCCTCCTGGCCTGAGATCAGCTCTACCCGCAGGCCCAGCTCCTGTTCTATCCGCTTTAAAAATTCCAGCCCGTTGGGGGCTTCGCGCACGGCGCTAGTAGCCACCGCAACAATGTCCTGCACCTGAAAGCTTTCGGCAATGCGGCAAAACCGCTCCAGGGCCACCCGCGCCCGTTCCATGGCGGCAGGCGTCAGGGCGCCTGTCTGGCTGCAAAACTCTCCCAGGCGGACGGTGGCTTTTTCGCGGGAGATGATGGTGAAGCTGGGGATGTGGGGGTTGATGCGCACCACCACCATGTGCAGGGAGTTGCTGCCCACATCGATGGCGGCGATAACCGGAGCAACTCCAGATTCAGAAGAGGAGACCGGTTTCGCTTCGGAGGCGGCGGCAGAGCGTTCGGCAAGGTTGGCGAGCGAAGAGACCATGAATCGAAGGGGTTGCCACACTTCTAGAATACTGTGTGCTTTCCCCCCTTTTTCCTGGCCGGGTTGTGGACTGAGGTTCAAGGGGGCAATTCCCCCCGCCTGGGATCCCGTCTGCCCTGGGCTCAGCCTAAGATAGGGACACGGATAGTCGTTTTTTTGTCGTTAAGCGGGTTCCGATGTCTCAACCAGCCGCGTCGCCTCAGCAGGCCAACAGCCCTCTCAAGCTGCTGCGTACCCACGAATCTCCCAAGCTGGAGCGCAT
>NZ_JANSJN010000027.1:0-4338 GCF_047462555.1 Synechococcus sp. B60.1 | reverse complement strand
CATCTGGGGGACGAGTGGTGGGATCTCTGTGCCGGCCCCCACGTGGAAAACACTAAGGAGATCAACCCCAAAGCTTTTGACCTGCTCAGCGTGGCCGGCGCCTATTGGCGCGGGGATGAGACCAAGCCGCAGCTCCAACGCATCTACGGCACCGCCTGGGAGACGCCGGAGGAGCTGAAGGAATACAAGCGGCGGCTGGAAGAGGCCAAACGGCGGGATCACCGCAAGCTGGGCAAGGAGCTGGGCCTTTTCATCTTTTCCGACGAGGTGGGGCCGGGCCTGCCCCTTTGGACCCCCAAAGGAACTACCCTGCGCTGGGTGCTGGAGGATTTTCTCAAGCAGGAGCAGCTCAAGCGGGGCTATCTGCCGGTGGTGACGCCCCACATCGCCCGCGTGGATCTGTTCAAGATCTCCGGCCACTGGCAAAAGTATCGGGAAGACATGTTTCCCCTGATGGCGGAAAGCGAAGAAGCGCGGGCGGCGGAGCAGGGCTTTGTCATGAAGCCGATGAACTGCCCTTTTCACATCCAAATCTATAAATCGGAGCTGCGCTCCTACCGCGATTTGCCGCTGCGCTATGCCGAATTCGGCACCGTCTATCGCTACGAACAATCGGGAGAGCTGGGAGGCTTAACTCGCGTTCGCGGCTTCACGGTAGATGATGCCCATTTGTTTGTCCGCACCGATCAGTTGGAAGAAGAGTTTCTCAAGGTTGTCGATCTCATTCTGGTCGTTTTCGAGAAGCTCAAACTCAAAGATTTTCGCGCCCGCCTCAGTTTCCGCGATCCCAAATCCGATAAATATCTGGGATCCCCGGAAGAGTGGGACATGGCCGAAAATGCCATTCGGCGAGCGGTGGAGAAGCTATCAATGCCGCATTTTGAAGGGATTGGGGAGGCGGCTTTCTACGGGCCAAAGCTGGACTTTATTTTCCGCGACGCGCTGGATCGGGAGTGGCAGTTGGGCACGGTGCAGGTGGATTATCAAAACCCGCAGCGCTTTGATTTGTACTATGTAGCCGAAGACGGATCCCGGCAGCGGCCGGTGATGATCCACCGCGCTCCCTTTGGCTCGCTGGAGCGGCTCATTGGGATCCTCATCGAGGAATATGCCGGGGATTTTCCTTTCTGGCTGGCACCGGAACAGGTGCGCATTTTGCCCGTTTCCGACCAATACCTGGGCTATGCCACCCAGGTGCGGGATCACCTGCGGGAACAGGGGATCCGCGTCCACATCGATGCCGACAGCGACCGCCTGCCCAAAAAGATCCGCAACGCCGAGAAGGCCAGGATCCCCTTCATGCTCATTGTGGGAGAACAAGAACAGGCAACCGGCACAGTGAGCGTGCGCCAGCGCCACGGCCAAGACCTGGGATCCCTGACGGTGGCGGAGTTCCTGGCCCAGGCGCGAGCGCTGGACTAGCGCGGGTGGGATGGAATCTAGCTGAGAATTGCTCCTTTATCTTTCGGCAAACTAGGCAGGGCTTGAGGCTGCCGCAGCCGCCCGCTCTTGGGCCAAGGCCGCCCGCCGCTGCTCCAAGTCTTGCGGGGAGATGCGCCCGTAGGTGACGCTCAGCTCCGCCAGCCGCTGGGCCAGCTCTGGCCGCAGCATCTCCTCGCGGTAGCGCCAGGCCCAGTTGTTCTCGGCCCTGCCGGGGAAGTTCATGCGCGCCTCTGCCCCCAGGCCCATCACATCTTGCAGGGGAATGATGGCCAGGTCGGCCACGGAAGCCAGGGCCAGGCGAATCAGATCCCAGTGGATGCCGTCAGATCCCTGACAGCCCAGGTAGCGCAACAGATTTTGTTTTTCCCACTCCGGGCGTTCTGGGTCATGAAACCAGCCCACCACGGTGTTGTTGTCGTGGGTGCCGGTATAGACGACGAAGTTGCGCTCATAACTATGGGGCAAATAGGGGTTATCGGGCCCCGAGCCAAAGGCAAAGAGCAGCACTTTCATGCCGGGCAAGCCAAATTGATCCCGCAGTTGCAACACTTCCGGTGTGATGTCCCCCAGGTCTTCGGCAATGACCGGAATTTCCCCCAGCCGGTCGGCCAACGCCTGAAAGAAGTCAGCCCCCGGCCCTTTCTGCCACTCGCCTTCTACTGCTGTTTCCGCCTCGCCAGGGATGGCCCAGTAGCTCTCGAAGCCCCGGAAGTGGTCGATGCGGACGCAGTCCACCTGCTTGAGAATGGCCTGGATGCGCCGGATCCACCAGTCGTAGCCGCGAGCCTTGAGCACCTCCCAGTTGTAGAGAGGGTTACCCCAGCGCTGCCCAGTGGGGCTGAAATAGTCGGGGGGCACGCCGGCTACCTGCAGGGGCCGTCCCTGCTCATCCAGGTGAAACAGCTCGCGGTTGGCCCACACATCGGCACTGTTGGGGGCGACATAGATGGGCAAGTCGCCGATCAGCCGCACCTGATGCCGATGGGCATACTCCCGCAGGGATCCCCACTGTTGGGCAAATAGGTATTGCCAAAACATCTGTTGGGTAATGGCATCGGCATAGCGGTCGCGGGCCTCTTGCAAAGCCAGGGGATCCCGTTGTGCCAGGGCCGGATCCCATTGGGTCCACTCCTGGTCACCATACACCTCTTTGAGGGCCATGAATAGAGCGTAGTCCGGCAGCCAGTCGGCCTCGGCAGCACAGTAGGCTTGAAAGGCTTCCCAGTCGGCGGCGGTGGCCTTGTCTTTGAAAGTGGCCCAGGCGCGGCGCAACAAGCCCAGCTTGAAGGGGATCACGGCTTCGTAGTCCACCCGCTCGCCATTCCCCGCCTGGATGGTCGGCCATTGGGGCAGATCCTGCCAGCCGTTGGGTTCCAGCCAACCGGCTTTGACCAGCAGCTCTGGGCTAATCAGCAGCGGGTTGCCGGCAATGGCGGAAAAGCTCATGTAGGGGGAGTTGCCCCAGCCGGTGGGCCCCAGAGGCAGCACCTGCCAGAGGCGCTGGCCGCTCTCCACCAAAAAATCCACAAACCGGTAAGCAGCCGGCCCCAGGTCGCCGATGCCAAATGGCCCTGGCAAAGAGGTTGGATGGAGGAGGATCCCACTGAGTCTGCTCATGCGCATGGCTATGCCTTTTTGCCCAACCAAGTATTCCACCGCCTATGCTGTCACTTTTGCAGTTGGATGGACAGCTCCAGAGGAGACAGAATCCCTCCAAGCTAGCTCCTCCAACCTTGGCAGACAGCCCGGTGGCAAGCCTGCACCTCTTCGAGGGTAAACAGGCGGCGAAAAGGGATCCCTACTTCGCGGTAACGGGCCTCTGCCCCTTCCAGTCGATCCACCAAAGCCAGGATCCCTTCTGCCCGATAGCCCGCTGCCCGCACCCGCTCTACAGCTTTGAGGGCGGAGCCGCCAGTGGTGACCACATCTTCCAAGATCCAAATCCGGCTGCCCGCCGGCAGTTCCGGCCCTTCGATCCAAGCTTGTGTGCCATGTCCCTTGGGCTCTTTGCGGACAATCAGGGCTGCCAGGTTGGACGGCTCAGCCTGCAGAGACGCCAAACCCACCGCCGTGACCAAGGGATCCGCTCCCAAGGTCATGCCGGCAACTGCCTCAGTCTCAGGGGGCAGTAGCCGATGCAGCAGGGATCCCACCAGGTAGGCTCCCTGGGGGTGGAGGGTAACTGGCTTGCAGTTAATGTAGTAGGAGCTCTGCTGCCCGGAGGTGAGGGTAAAGGATCCCTCGCGGTAGGCCAGTTGGGCCAGCAGATACAGCAATTTCTCCCGCGCCTCAGCCGGGGAAAGACTTGAGGGAGAACAATCCAGGAGCAACACTGCAGGGATCCCCATCGGCTCAACCATCAACCCATAGCTAAGGATAGGGATTGGGTAAACACTAGGACAAGCTATGGTTCAGCTCTGCCACCACCGTGGCATCCGACTCCTCCGACAAGTGGGCAATCAGGCGATCCACCAGCCGCGACAGGGTTGCCCGTTCTTCTAGACTGAGACAGCCGTAGGTTTGCTCCCGCAACTCCCCAGTGAGAGGGGGTAAAATTTCTTTCAACTTCTCTCCGGCAGGGGTGAGGTGAACCCGCCAGCTCCGCCGATCCTTGGGATCCCGCTGCCGCCGGATCAGCTCCCGTTTCTCCATGCCGTCCAAGACACCGGTTATGGTGCCCCCCGACTGCTGCAGGCGCTCCCAGATGGTGGAGGTGGGGATCCCGTCTTCTTTCCAGAGGCAGCAAAGCACCACCCCCTGGGAGGTGCTCAGGCCGAAGGGCTCGAGGTAGGCCTGAAATTTCCGCCGCACCAATTGCGACAACAGCCGAAGGCGATAGCCCAGAGAATAGGGGGCCAGAATATCGCGCCATCGCTCCAGGAAGGCTTGTTTCTC
>NZ_JANSJN010000026.1:20529-26957 GCF_047462555.1 Synechococcus sp. B60.1 | reverse complement strand
GGCAGAAGAAGAGACAAAAGCTCTGCTGTCAAGCGGGTGAGGAAACCCCACCCGCCTACGCGGTGGGGTAGTTCATTGCTACAACTGCCGCTAAGCAAGCACCTACCCCGGTGAAAGACCCAGACAGGGCTGTAAGTCAACAAGTAAGCAGAACCTTGAGGCTCTGTCTCAAGGAACTGTCTAGGGGCGTCTTGACAGCGCCTTTGCGAGTCCGTCTGTGGACTGCGTAAGGATCCCCCAACTTTAGTCGGTGGGAGTGTCAACCCTGACCCTGTTGCTGATGGAACAGCCAACGCGGGGGTTGGACATTGAGTCGGCGCTGTGGGTCTGGAGTCAATTGCTGGAACGCGCCCAAGCAGGGACGGCTATTGTTTTTGCCTCGGCGGATTTGGACGAGATCTTGCCGTACAGCAACCAAGTCCTGGTGTTCAGCATCGGACAGGTTTCGGAACCCATGCCGGCGGCGGAGCTCACCGTTTCGCGGCTGGGGCAGTTGATGACTCTCCCCGTCCTGCCCAGCACCCACGCTTTGCTGGAGCATTTGTGAAGAGCATAGCAATCCAACAGAGCAAGGCTTAGAGTAGCAGTGGCCCCAAGCCTTTTTGCTCAAAGAATCCGGCCATGGGATCCCAGAATAACATTCCACCTGAGGGAGCCGAGCAGTCCCGCTCTTACTCGTTCAACTTCACCGTTTCGGGATCCCGGCAGCAGGTTTTGCGGGGGTTGCAAGCCTTGCTGGAGCTGGGTTTGCTGACGCCGGAGCACTTTCGCCATCTGGTGGAGCAGTATCGGCTGGAGGCGGAATCGGCGCCAGGAGCCACTTCTGTCGGCGGGGGGATCCCAGCCAGTCTGGGCTCGGCCTACGTGCTCTGGATTTTAGGTTTGTTCGGCCTTTGCGGTCTGCACCGCTTCTATCTGGGTCGCTGGTGCACAGGGCTGCTCTGGCTGCTGACTTTTGGGCTGCTGGGGATCGGCCAGCTCCTCGATTTGATCTGGATCCCGCAGATGCTGCGGGAAAGAAATGCTGGCTTGGCCGGCTCTGGGGTTGTCGTGGCGGGGGAAGAGCCGCCAGCCGAAACTAGGGAGCTCTCCTCTCCCCCGGGGATAGCTGTGTTGTTGCGCAACTTGCTGTCTGAGCTGAGCGTAGCTTGGCTGCTGCTCCTGGGCCTGTTTTTGGTGGTGGTCTCTTCGGGGGTGCTGGCGGCCAGCCGCTGGCAAGAGTTTTCCCCGGCAGCTCAGTACGGGGTGCTCTTGGCTTATACGGCGGCGTTTGGGGTGGGAGCGAGGTGGGCGCAGCGGCAGGACGGGCTGCGTCTGACAAGCCAAACTTTAGAGGCTGTTGCTTTGCTGCTGCTGCCGATCAACATGTGGGCGCTGGACGGGCTGGGGATCCCGTGGGGGATCCGAGCTGTTGCTTTGGGGTTACTCATAGGGATCCCGTGGGGAGCCTGGCGACGGGCCGACTTGCTGGGGGCGGGTTCTGCTTTCTACGGAACGTTGGTGAACTTCTTATCTCTTTCTGGTTTACACCTCTTCTGGAGCCTAGGGCCGCCGGAGTCTCGTCCCACCCTTGTCCTTGGGATCCTCTACTTGGGGATCCTCAGCACCGTGATTTACACCTGGAGCCGCCGCTCGCTGGAATTGCGGGGATCCCGGCTGTGGCTCATCGGGGCGGCTGGCTCCTTGTTGATCTTGCGGGGGCTGCTCTCAGGGCAGGTGCAGGTGTCGCAGTTGGGGTTGGCGGTGGCCCTCTTGGGTTGGCTGCCCCAAAGCCCGGCTGAGGACTACGAGCCGGCTCAGGTGGGGCGGCCCTGGTGGAGCGGGGTGCTGTTGATTTTGGGCTGGCTGCTGGCGGCCAGCGACTGGGGGGAGAACGCCTGGCAGGTGTTGGCCATCAGCCTGCTGGGAATCCGCTTCTTAGCGAGGCGACTGAGCCAACGTCAGCAGAGGGTGGAGTTGGCGCTGCTGTTTTTGCTGGGTCTGGAAACTGCCTGGGCCTTTTGGCAGGTGTGGCCGGCAAGCTGGCGGGAGAGCGTGCTGGCGCTGTTAACGGGTGGGTTGCAGCCCCTCGACTCTGTTTGGGGGCTGCTGGGGCTGGTGCTGTTGCCCTATGAGGTGCTGTGGCTGGGGCTGGCGGCCCGCTGGCAGCAGAGACCTCGGGAAGGCGAGGAGGCGGGTTTTGCGGCGCTGGCAGAACCGACGGAGCGCTTGGTGTTGGGGCTGGGCGGATCCCTCTTGCTTTTGAGCTTTCCCCAGCCGGCGATTTGCTTTTGGCATTTGCTGTTGAGTACTGGCATCCTGGCCTGGTGGCTGCGGCAGAAGTCCAGGGTTGGCGCTGGGTGGGTATTTCTGACCCATGCCTATGGGCTGGGGGCGCTTCTGGCGGGGATCCGCTGGCTTTGGCCTGATTGGAGCCTGTCCAGTTGGGGGGCCATCTTGCTGCTGCTGGGCTTGCTGGAATGGACGGGGCGGGTGGCGCTGGGCGGGCGGTTGTTGGCAGCCTCAGGACATTTTGGGGGACTGCCGGTGCGGCTGTGGCAGCAGAGCGCCGAAGGGATGGGGCTGGTGCTGCTGGGATCCAGCTACTTTGTGTTTTTGGCGCAGGGCACGGAGTCCATTGGCTGGCTGTGGCTGGCGGTGCCCTCGGTTTTGACGGCGGCGCAGGTGTGGGCCTGGCCGCCCCTGGCGTTTATGCCTCGCTGGTTGCAGATCCCGGAGCAAGGGGGATCTTTTTCTTGGCGACAAGGGATTCCGGCGCGGGGATCCCTGCGCCTTCTGGCGGTGCTTTCCCTGGTGATGGCCCAGGGGCTCACCCTCGGCAGGCCGGGCCTGGATCTGCTCGGGCTAGGGCTGGGAGTGCTGCTGCTGGCAACTCAGGTGTGGCTGTGGGCTTCTCCCTCTCCCAGTTCTCCTACTCCAGAAGCACTGCTGGCGGTGGCCTTTGGTGTAGGGATCGGCCTGGTGGGAATCAGCCGGCTATTGCCGACGCTCACGGAAGCGGAGTGGCTGCTGGCCTTGGCGGTGCTGGGGTTGCTCTTGAGCGGCTGTCGCTACGGAATTTTGCGCCTCTCTTCTCGCCTACAAGCCGCTTACCGACCGGCCCTGGATGGCTGGGGCCTGCTGTTGGGGTTGGTGCTCCTCTTTGCCCTCACAGTGGCGACAACGGCGGCCCTGGCGGATCCTTCTCGGCTCCCCATTTCCGTCGGCAAGCAGCCCATGTTCCCCGGCGCTCTGCCCTTGGCGGCTGGGGTGGCCCTGGTGGCGCTCGGCCTGCGGCTGGGGGTGGCTCTCTCAAGGGGTGGCTCGGCGGTCGTTGGCGCCGACGGGACGGACTCTGCCACCGGCTCGGTTTCCTGGGCGGTGGTGGAAGGGATCGCCTACGGGCTGATCTGGGCTTTGGAGCTGGGGGCGACCGGCATCCTGCTCTGGGTTGTGCAGGGATCCCGTCCCATCCTGCCTCTGTGGGCCGTCCTCAACCTAGGCTTGGGGATCCTCTTCTGGATAGGGCCGGAGAAACTCCTGTTCCCCGGCGGGGGAGAGCTCCTGCAGCGAGTCCAGACCCTGAGTTGCTGGAAGACAGGGCCGCTGATCTATGCCGGGCTGGGTTGGCTGGGATCCCATGCCCAGTGGAGCGAGCTGACGGGGGTGGGCAGCTTAGGCCTGGCCATCGTGTTGTTGGGCCTGGGGCAGGGGATCCCAGGGGCACAAGAGCAAGGTGGGGACTCCGTCCCACTTATGCGAACGGAAGAAGACCCTCCCGTCAACTGGAAGGGGATCCTGGGGGCCTGCGGGATGTCACTGGCTGCCTACGAGAGCTGGATTCACTTCCTGAGCCAGCAGACAGGGGGATCCTGGGGAGATGGACTGGTGCTGACCGCGTTGCTGGGATGGCTCCTGGCAGTGGTCTACCGCCTTTGCCCCCCTTGGCTGGTGGCGACCCTGCAGCTTAAAAGAGCTTGGCTGCGCTGGATGGCCTCGGCCAACTGGGCCCTGGCCAGCCTCGTCCTTTGGCCTGCGCTTTTCGATCTTCGCCTCAGCCGGTGGGGGCGGCTCCTCTGGGTGCTGACGGGATCCGGCCTGGCGGCCTATGCCGCCGCCCAGGGGAGAAGATCGACGCCGGGATCCCCGACAGAGCCGGGCTGGCTGCCAACGGCCTGGTGCCACCTCAGCGCTTGGCAGGGAGTCGGCATCTGCCTGGGTAGTATGTGGCTGGGCTTCCCCAGCTTGAGGGTGGAGCAATGGGCCGGATCCCTGCTCTGTGGGCTGGGACTCCTCTATTACTTTCTGCCCTGGCAACGGTGGGGCTGGCCGGCGGATCCCTGGTCAAATACGGCCTTGGTGGCGCCGTTGCTGGCCCTGGTGGTGACGGCGGGCGGCGACAACAACAGCAATTTGTTGCTGGGGGCAGCCTACTACGCTTTCTTGGCCATCTGGCGCTCCCAGGTGCGCCTGGGCTACATCAGCTTGTTTTTGAGCAACTGGATCCTGTGGAATTACGGCTGGCAGCAGGATTGGGCTTCCCTGACCCTCTATGCCCTGCCTCTGGTGGGATCCCTGCTCTATGTGGCCCAGGTGGATCCCGGACTGCAACAGGCTGGTGCTCGAGAGAGTCGGCACCGGCTGCGGGCCTTCTCGTCGGGTCTATTGGTGTTGCTGACTTTGATCGAAACCCACGGGCAACTGGGGGCGGGGTTTTGGCCGGTGGGGCTGGGCTTGGCTTTGGGGGTACTGGGTTTGGCGCTGCGGGTGCGGGCCTACCTGTGGGCGGGCACCCTGGGCTTTGGCCTGGGCGTCTTGCGGCAGGGGTGGCTGTGGGTAACCACTGACCCAATCCTGTTGTGGGGGATGGGGATCTTGCTGGGGGTGCTCTTGATTTGGGCAGCAGCCAATTTTGAGCAGCGCCGAGAACAGGTGGGATCCCGGCTCTCTGCCTGGCTAGAGCAACTGCAGGGCTGGGAATAGAGATAAACTGGTGCCGGCGTCGCTCCATCAGATATGGCCCTCTTCCTGTCCAGCGCTGATCCGAAAGTGCCCCCCCAGTCAAGGTGGAAACAGCTCCTGCAGCAAATCCTGTTGCCTTGGCGGGAGTTCGACGGCATTTTGCTGGCCACGGTGCTGGCCTTGACGGGCATCGGCATCATCGCCATCCGCAGCGCTGTCTGGGAGCGTCCCATCAGCCACTACTGGCTGCAGCAGTTGATCATGGCCGGGATCAGCCTGGTGTTTTTGGCGATGGTGGCGCGGATCCCCTACGAGCGGCTGCTGCGCTGGCATTGGTTCACCTATGGCCTGACTTTGGCGGGCTTGATTGCAGTGCTCTTTTTCGGCACGGCGGGAGGAGGGGCAGAGCGGTGGATCTCCATTGCCGGCGTCCAGGTACAGCCTTCCGAGTTTGCCAAGTTGGGGGTCATCATCACCCTGGCGGCCATTTTGCACCACTGGCCAATCAAATACTTCAGCCAAATCTGGGTGGCCGTTGCCGTCGTCGCTCCTCCTTGGGTTTTGATCTTCCTGCAGCCCAACTTGGGCACCGCCCTGGTGTTTGTGGTGATCTTGCTGGTCATGCTCTACTGGGCCGGGGCCAAGGGCAGTTGGATCCTCCTGCTGCTGTCGCCGGGGGTGGGGGCCATTCTCTACGGCCTGCACACCCGCCCGGAGTTGAGCTGGATGCTCTGGGTCTGGCTGATCTGGTGCCTGGGCATGGCGAGCCTAGCGGCTTGGCGGCTGCCTTGGCGGTGGACAGGAGCGATGACCTTTGGAGTGATCAACCTGCTCTCCGGGCATCTGGGCCAGGTGGCCTGGCACATCCTCAAACCCTACCAGCGGCGGCGGCTGGAGATTTTTATCGATCCCATGCAAGAGCCCTGGGGATCCGGCTACCACCTGATTCAATCCCGCATCGCCATCGGTGCCGGTGGGCTCTGGGGCCGTGGCATCCAGCAGGGCACCCAAACCCAACTGGACTTTATCCCCGAGCAGCACACCGATTTCATTTTCTCGGCCATTGGGGAAGAGATGGGCTTTGTCGGCACCCTGACGGTGCTGATCCTGTTTTGGATTCTGTGTGCGCGGCTGATCTGGATTGCCCAAGGAGCCAAGGACAATTTCGGGTCTCTCATTGCCATCGGGGTGTTGGCGATGATCCTCTTTCAGGCGGTAGTCAATATCGGTATGACGATTGGCTTGGCCCCCATCACCGGCCTGCCCTTGCCTTTTTTGAGCTATGGCCGCTCGGCTCTGTTGACCAACTTTCTGGCCATCGGCCTGGTGGAATCGGTGGTGATGCACCGCCAACGCACCACCTTTTTCAAGTAATTTCAAGAGTTCCCCTCTCCCTTTGGGACAAGGGCCGGGGATCGCTCCCTTGCTCTACCCCTGCTGGGGTAGGTATCCTATTCCCACCTCCCTCCCGTCGTCCCTTGTAGGGA
>NZ_JANSJN010000026.1:0-20429 GCF_047462555.1 Synechococcus sp. B60.1 | reverse complement strand
GGGGATCGCTCCCTTGCTCTACCCCTGCTGGGGTAGGTATCCTATTCCCACCTCCCTCCCGTCGTCCCTTGTAGGGAGCCGCGGCGCGGTTGGGATCCCTTTGTCTGTACCGGTCTTGTCCCCATGTCTCAACCGGCCCTGGAGTCGATTCTGCAGGAAAAACGCCTTTTCCCGCCGCCTCCCTCGTTTGTGCAGCGGGCTCGCATCACCCCTGAGCGCTACCAACAGATTTGCCAAGAGGCGGAAGCGGATCCCTTGGGGTTTTGGGAGCGGCTGGCACAGCAGGAATTGCACTGGTTTCAGCCTTGGCAGCAGGTGTTGCACTGGGATCCGCCCCAGGCGCAATGGTTTGTGGGGGGGCAGCTCAACCTCAGCTACAACTGCCTGGATCGCCATTTGGACAATGGCCGCCGCCACAAGCCCGCCCTCATCTGGGAGGGGGAGCCGGGGGACACTCGCACCCTGACCTACGAGCAGCTCCACCGCGAGGTCTGCCGCTGGGCCAACGGCCTCAAGTCTCTGGGCATTCAAAAAGGGGATCGGGTGGGGATCTACATGCCGATGATCCCGGAGGCCGTCATGGCCATGCTGGCCTGTGCGCGGATCGGGGCAGCCCATACGGTGGTGTTCGGCGGGTTCAGCGCCGAGGCCCTCAAGGAGCGGCTGCGGGATGCGGAAGCCAAAGTCGTCATTACCGCCGATGGGGGCTGGCGCAAAGATGCCATCGTCCCCCTCAAGCCCCAAGTGGACTTGGCGCTGGCGGAAGGGGTGCCCAGCGTCGAAAAAGTCCTGGTGGTGCAGCGGACAGGACAAGCTGTGTCGATGATCCCGGATCGAGATATCTGGTGGCATGAGCTGGCCCCCAGCCTAGAAGAAGCCTGCCCCGCCGAGCCTATGGACGCGGAGGCGATGCTGTTTATCCTCTACACCTCCGGCACCACCGGCAAGCCCAAAGGCGTTGTCCACACCAGCGGCGGCTACAACCTCTACACTCACGTCACCTGTCAGTGGATCTTCGATTTGCAAGAAGAAGACATCTACTGGTGTACTGCCGATGTTGGCTGGATCACGGGCCACAGCTACATCGTCTATGGCCCCCTCTCCAATGGTGCGACGGTGTTTATGTACGAGGGGGCGCCCCGACCTGCTAAACCCGATTGTTTCTGGGAGCTGATCGCCCGCCACCGCATCTCGATTTTCTACACCGCCCCCACGGCAATCCGGGCTTTTATGAAAAGTGGCGACGCCCTGCCCCGCCGGCATGACCTCTCCTCGCTGCGGCTGTTGGGCACCGTGGGCGAGCCGATCAACCCGGAAGCCTGGATGTGGTACTACACCGTCATCGGCAGTGGGCGCTGCCCGATTGTGGATACCTGGTGGCAGACCGAAACCGGCGGCATTATGATCTCGCCCCTGCCGGGAGTTACACCCACCAAGCCGGGATCCGCCACCCGCCCTTTCCCGGGCATTGCGGCAGATGTGGTCGACATGGAAGGGAACCCGGCCCCAGAAGGGGGTTATCTGGTGATCCGCCGTCCCTGGCCGGGCATGATGCGCACCCTTTACAAAGATCCGCAGCGGTTCCGCTCCAGTTACTGGGAGCGGATCCCGCCCAAGGATGGGCAGTACTTCTACTTTGCCGGGGACGGCGCCCGCCGGGATGAAGATGGCTACTTTTGGGTGATGGGCCGGGTGGACGATGTCATCAATGTTGCCGGCCACCGTCTGGGCACGATGGAATTGGAATCGGCGCTGGTCTCTCACCCAGCTGTGGCGGAGGCAGCGGTGGTGGGGCGACCGGACGAGATCAAGGGAGAGGCGATCGTGGCTTTTGTCATCTTGGCGGAGGGCTACGAGCCGGGCGAAGCGCTGCGCCAAGCACTGATGCAACATGTGGTCGAGGAGATCGGAGCCATCGCCCGCCCCAGCGAGATTCGCTTCACCGAGGCGCTGCCCAAGACCCGCTCTGGCAAGATCATGCGCCGCCTGCTGCGGCAACTGGCTGCCGGCTCCGGCATCAGCGGCGATACCTCCACCCTCGAAGACCTGGGGGTGCTGGAACGGCTGCGGCAAGGGGTGTGAACTGCCAACGCGCCGGCACTAAGATGGGGACATCGAGTCCTGGGTTGTCAAGCTCGCATGTCGCCTCTGGATCCCGCACTTTACTTTGACCACAGCGCCACCACTCCGCCTCGGCCTGAGGTGATCGAGGCTATGGGGCTGGCGATGCAGGAAAGTTGGGGCAACCCCTCCAGCTTGCATGGGTGGGGAGAACGGGCGGCCATGGCCATGGAACGGGCGCGGCAGCAGGTGGCCGAGCTGCTCAACTGTGAGCCGGAGACGCTGCTGTTTACCTCTGGCGGAACGGAGTCCAACAACCTGGCCCTGTTTGGGGTGGCGCAGCGCTACTCCACTCCCCAGCATCTCATCATCTCCAGCGTCGAGCACGCCTCGGTGGAGAATGCCGCCCGTCGGTTGCAGGCCCAGGGCTGGGAGGTAACCCGTCTGCCGGTGAACTCCGCCGGCCAGGTGGATCCCCAAACCTTGATCCAGGCGTTGCAGCCCAACACCGTTCTGGTCTCCATCGTCCACGGCCAGAATGAGGTGGGATCCCTGCAGCCGATTGCCGAGCTGGGCCGCCTTTGTCGCCAGGCAGGAGTGCTCTTCCACACCGACGCGGTGCAGACTGTGGGGCGGATCCCCCTGGATCTGGCGCAACTGCCTGTAGACCTGCTCTCCCTGTCTGGGCATAAGCTTTACGGGCCGCAGGGGGTGGGGGCACTCTATGTGCGCCCAGGGGTGGAGCTGCAACCGCTGCTGCGGGGGGGCGGGCAAGAACGGCGGCTGCGAGCCGGCACCCAAGGGATCCCTGCCATTGTCGGCCTAGGGGTGGCGGCGGCTTTGGCAGCCCAAGAGCTGGAGCAGGAGACGGCCCGCCTGCGGCAGTTGCAACGGCAGCTGGCCCAGTTGCTGGCCTCTGTGCCGGGTTTGCGGCTGACCGGCCCCTCGGATCTGGAGCAACGCCTGCCCCACCACCTCAGCTACTGCACTGCCGCGATCCCGGGGCACGTGCTGGTGAGGGAGATGAGCCGCCAGGGAATCGCCATCAGCGCCGGCTCTGCCTGTAGCAGCGGCCAGCGGATCCCCAGCCGCATCCTTTTGGCCATGGGCTATTCCGAGGCCGAGGCCCTGGGATCTATCCGCCTCAGCCTGGGCAAGGCCACCACCCAAGCTGCGGTTGAGCAGGTGGCCCGCTCCCTGCAGGCTCTCCTCCGCTCTGCTGCTGGATCCCTTGAGGGTCAGGCAACCCAACCCCTGCCGTCAGCGACTGCCGCTGAATTGGCGGCTGGGTTAAGGTGATAGAGAGTTACAGGGCTGGTCGTCATGGCTGAGATGAGTCCGTATCAGGTCTTAGGGGTCAGCGAAGAAGCCTCCTTTGAGGAGATCCAATCGGCACGGGCACGGCTCCTGGCCAGCTTGGGTGCGGATGAACAGCAGCAGGAGCGGGTGGAACAAGCCTACGATGCCATCCTGATGCAGCGCCTGCGCCTGCGCAAGGAGGGCAAGATCGCTGTCCCCGACCGCATTCGCTATGCTGAACAACGGGCTGCCCGTCTGGAGACGGAACTGAGTTTGCCCCGTCCTGCTGCCCAAAATCCCCCTTGGATTAGCCGTTGGCTGGATAGCCCTTCTGCCCCGGATGTGCTCTGGCCCGCCGTGTTGCTGGGAGGACTGGTGGGTTGGGTTGTCTTGGCCCCTGATGAGTATCCCTCCCTGCAACTGGCGCTGGGGCTGATGACCTGCATCTATTTCCTGTACCGCAAGGAGCGCCGCTTCCTTCGCGCTTTGCTCTTGGCGCTGGCAGGACTGAGCCTAGGACTGATGTTGGCCTACGGCATTGCCCTTCCCCTTACCGGCGGCGATGCCCCTGGTGCCCTGTTGGTGGGGATCACGTTTGGGGTGATGTGGCTGATAACCAGCTTTTTGCGCTAGTTGGGGAGCTTCAGGTATACATTTGTGCTGCCTGTTCATTCAAGTCGTCCCAAGCCGGCTTGAGATACAGCCACTTCAAACAGCAACGAAACGGTTCGTTACGTCGTTCCCTAACTCCCCTCTCCTTGAGGGAGAGGGGTTGGGGGTGAGGGCTAGCTCCCTGAGGGAGAGGGGTTGGGGGTGAGGGTCTGGTTTGATTGAAGCAGGCAGGGATCCGTCAAGGTCTTATCTGCCGAAGCGCCGCTGCCGCGACTGATAGCTGAGCAAGGCTTGGTGAAAGGCGGCGCGGTCGAAGTCCGGCCAGAGGATGGGGGTGAAGTACTGCTCGGTGTAGGCCATCTGCCAGAGCAGGAAGTTGCTGATGCGCATCTCGCCGCTGGTGCGGATCAACAGGTCGGGATCGGAGAGGCCAGTGGTGTAGAGAAATTGGGAGAAGAGGGCTTCGTCGATCTGATCCGGTTGCAAAAGCCCCTGCTGCACCAGGGTGGCAATCGAGCGACAAGCCTGCAGGATCTCCTGTCTGCCGCCGTAGTTGAGGGCCACCGTCAGACAAATGCCCTCGTTGTGCTGGGTGCGTTCCACCGCATGCAGGATCGTGTCCTGCAAAGACTGGGGCAGGGCCGACAACTGGCCGGCAAACTGGATGCGCACCCCCTGCTGCACCATTTCCGCCAGTTCCTGCCACAGCACCTGCTCGAACAAGGTCATGAGAAAATCCACCTCCTCGCGGGCGCGGCCCCAGTTCTCCGTGGAGAAGGCGTAGGCGGTGAGGAGAGGGATCCCCCAATCGTGACAGCAGCGGAGCAACTCCTTCAAAGCCGCTACCCCGCGCTGATGCCCGACACTGCGGGGCAAGCCTCGCTTTTGCGCCCACCGCCCGTTGCCATCCATGACCACTGCCACATGGCGGGGCAACAACTGCGGATCCAGGTCGGCAGGCAACTGCAGAAGATGGGCAGGAGAAAGGGTCATGCGGATCAGTCTTTGGGAAGGGTTTTCTCAGGTTTGCGAGGGAATTTGGCTAGATCTGGCAGGGATCCCCACCAGCGCAACGGTCCATTGCGAATCCACGGGTGGGCCCACAATCCCTGCAGGGGAGCATCCCGTTTTTTGGCTTCACGCGGATGACGCAACCGCTGCACCAGCAGTTCGTGTAGCTTGGCACTGGTCAGGGGTCGCTCGAGGCGTCCGCCTTCTGCCAGTGAGATGGATCCCGTCTCCTCTGAGACCACAATACACAAGCAATTGGCCTGTTCTGTGATCCCCATCGCCGCCCGGTGCCTCGTGCCTAGTTGGCGAGAGGCAGTTCGCTCCGAAACCGGCAGGATCACCCCTGCCGCGCGAATCCGATCCCGATGGATAATTACAGCCCCATCGTGCAGGAGCGTCGAGGTCTGGAAGATCGTCTGTAAGAGCTCCCGCGATACCCGCGCCTGCAAAGAAACTCCTTTATCGGTGAACACCCGCGAGTCGATTGGCTGATCTGGCTCGATCACAATCAGCGCCCCTGTCCGATTTTGAGAGAGTTCTCGCACCGCCTGCACCACCTCCTCCACCAACTCTTCCTCTGGGTCGTCCTCGTCGTTGCCTTCTGGATCTACCCACTCTATGCGGATGGCTTTTGCCAGTTGCTCCAAGAGCCGCCGAAACTCCGGCTGAAAGAGTACCCCCATCGCTATAGCCGCAGCAAGGAGCAGGCGATCCAAAATCAGGTGCACCAGTGGCAGCGAGGCTGTGGCCAGATACAGCACCAGGAGCACCATAAATCCCCGCACTAGCACCCCGGCCCGGCTCTCGCGGGTGTAATAGAGGGCCAAAGCCAATAGCAAGACGGCCAGAGCCCAGTCCAACAGGCTGAGAACGTTAAATTGCTGTAGCCAAGCCCATAAGGCCGCCAGCATGCCGAAAAACCCCGTTCACGCTCCCCTCGTTGCGGACCCTTTGCCTACGCCATCCTGCGCCCCAGAACCTTTTGGTTCCGGAACCCCTGTTGGACTGCGGCCCCCTGACCAGCCTACCACTCACCTCCTACCTGTCTTCCAGTCTTTCCTGCCCGAGAGCCAGCGGGGTCACTGCTGCAGAAAAAACCAAGCCCCCCTCAACAGCAACGGTTACAGGCAGCCATCTCTTCCCTTCACCGTTGCAAGCGCTCCGGTAAGATGTCCTGACGGATCAAATCCGCATAAGTTTCCCGCCGCAGGATCAACTGGGCCTCACCCTGGTTGACCAGCACCGCCGCTGGCCGAGGGAAGCGGTTGTAGTTGGAGGCCATGCTGTAGTTGTAGGCCCCGGTGGCCAACACAACTAGGACGTCGCCAGGCGCTGGGTTGGGCAAAAGCACATCTTTCAAGAGCACATCCCCCGACTCGCAGTGTTTGCCGGCCACTGTTACCCGCTGGGTGGCCTCGGCTTCAGGGCGGTTGGCCAAGAGGGCAGTGTAGCGGGCCCCATAGGTGATAGGACGGGGGTTGTCGGACATGCCGCCGTCGATGGTGACGTAGAGGCGGCCTTCGGGAAGGTCTTCGCTGGGCGGGATCCGTTTTTGCCCCCCCAGGGTATAAGCGGTAACAGCAGCCGGGCCAATCACGGATCGTCCAGGCTCGCAGAGCACCTTGGGCAGGGGGAGCCCGGCGGCGGTGAAACTCTGCCGCACGGCAGTGGCTACCGCTTCCACCCACTCTGGGATGGACGGGGGATCGTCGGATTCGACATAGCGGATCCCCAGGCCGCCGCCCACATTGAGCTCCTGGAGGGGCAGGCCTCTGTCTAACCCTTGCCGCCAGATCTGAGCCAGTACCCCCGCCAGGTCGCGGTGTCCTTGCAGATCAAAAATCTGAGACCCAATATGGGCGTGGAGCCCGACGCAGTGCAGTTGGAGATGGGCTGCCAGAAAATCAAACACCTCCGGCAGTTGCCACTGACCAATGCCGAATTTGCTGTCGGTTTGGCCGGTGCGGATGTACTCATGGGTGTGGACGTCAATGCCGGGGTTAACCCGCACCAATAAGCGGGCGGGTCGTTCAGGGGTGGCCAGAGCAGCTACCTGCTGCAGCTCGTAGAGGCTATCCGGCACCAGGGTGCAGCCCACCTCCAGGGCCATGGCCAGCTCCTCTGCCGACTTGGCGTTGCCGTGCAGGTAGAGCTCCTCACCCCTGGCCCCTGCTTGCAGGGCAGTGTACAGCTCGCCGCCAGAGGCCACGTCTAGCCCCAGCCCTTCTTGCAGCGCCAAAGCACAGATGGCCAAGCAGTTCCAGGCTTTCGTGGCATACAAGACTTGGGATTGTCCAGGGTAGCAGCGGGCCCAGGTGTCGCGATAGAGGCGGCAGGCCTGCCGCAGGGTCCATTCGTCCAGGATGTAGAGGGGGGAGCCAAACTGACGTACCAACTCCACCACGTC
Source organism: Synechococcus sp. B60.1 (assembly GCF_047462555.1). NCBI lineage: Bacteria > Bacillati > Cyanobacteriota > Cyanophyceae > Synechococcales > Synechococcaceae > Synechococcus > Synechococcus sp. B60.1. The sequence continues at coordinate 13,039 of NZ_JANSJN010000026.1, read as the reverse complement.
ACAGCCGCCAATCTCCAGGTGGCCCTGGCTGTTGACGCGGCTGGTTAACGGCTGCAGCGACTGGTTGGGAGAAACGGATTTGACAGAAGGGGGCGTGCCGAGGGTTGAAACCATAGTCGCAAGCTAGAAGACTGTCTTCCACCCTACCAAGTTTTCTCTCCAGTTTGGCCGGGGAGAGCTCCCCTCAACCCCCCAGAGGTTGCTCCTGGGCATTTACATCCTTTTTTCTGCTACTATAGGGAACCAGCGTCTGTGGGTCGATGCCCGAGTGGTTAAAGGGGGCGGACTGTAAATCCGCTGGCTTACGCCTACGTTGGTTCGAATCCAACTCGGCCCACCATGCCGCCCACGTAGCTCAGTGGCAGAGCACCCCCTTGGTAAGGGGGAGGTCACGAGTTCAATCCTCGTCGTGGGCTTAGGCGCAAACTTCCAGCTCTGCAGGTTGGGGTTTCCCTTCCCCTGCCCTGACAATCTCGCCGCTAAGAGAGAAAGCCCGCGTAGCAGTGATGCGCACTGGCACCAGGGATCCCTGCAATGGCTCGGGATCGCCGTCGAAGAAGACGATGCGGTTGCCGCGGGTACGTCCCATCGCTTGGCGGGGGTTTTTGGGGTTGGGGCCTTCCACCAGCACCTCCTGCACCTGGCCCAGCAGGCGGGCGCTGCGGGCGGCAGCCACCTCCGCTACCAAGCGGTTGAGCCGTTGTAGGCGGTCGCTCTTTTCCTCTTCCGGCACTTGGTCGGGCCACTCCGCCGCTGGCGTGCCCGGGCGGGGAGAGTAGGCGGCAGTATTGAGGAAATCAAAGCCGATATCCTGCACCAGTTGCAGGGTTTCTTGAAACTGGGCTTCCGTTTCACCGGGGAAGCCAACGATGGCATCGGCGCTGATGGTGGCCTCGGGCATGTACTGGCGGATGAGCTGGATGAGCTGGCGGTAGCGCTCCTGGGTGTAGCCGCGCCGCATCCGCTTGAGGACTTCGTCACTGCCCGCCTGGAAGGGGATGTGGAAGTGCTCGCACACCTTGGGCAGCTCGGCACAGGTGGCAATGAGCTCTTCAGTGAAGTAGCGCGGGTGGCTGGTGGCAAAGCGAATCCGCTCGATCCCTTCCACCGAGTGGACAAAGCGCAGCAAGCTGGCCAGGTTGGTCTTGGGATCCAGATCCCGCCCGTAGGCGTCGATGTTTTGCCCCAGCAAGGTGACCTCGCGATAGCCGGCCTGGGCCACGTCCTCAATCTCGGCGCGGATGGCCTGCGGCTGGCGCGATTGCTCCCGTCCCCGCACCAACGGCACAATGCAGTAGGTGCAGCGCTCGTTGCAGCCGTAGATGACGTTGATCCAGGCTGTCACCCGGCTATCCCGGCGGGGTTTGGTGATGTCTTCCGGGATCTCGATGGGCTCAGTGGCCACCACCTGGTTGCCAGCCTCCACCTGGGCCAGCAGATCCCCCAGGCGGTTGACGTACTGGGGGCCCATGACCAGGTCGAGCTCTGGGACGCGGCGTAGCAGCCGCTCTCCCTCCTGCTGGGCCACGCAGCCGGCCACGATCAGCTTGATGGCGGGGTTTTTCCGCTTGCGCTGCGCCTGGATGCCCAGGTAGGAATACACCTTTTGCTCAGCGTTGTCGCGGATGGTACAGGTATTGAAGAGAACCAAGTCTGCCTGTAGCTCGTCTTCGGCGGGCACATACCCCAGTGACTCCAGGATCCCGGCCATGCGCTCGCTGTCGGCCCGGTTCATTTGACAGCCAAAAGTGATGATGGAGTAGGTGGGAGCAGCCATGGCAAGACCAGAAGACAACGCAAGCAACCTTTACCTTTGAGCTTAGCGGATCCTTGGTGGCGGCGGAGGCGACCGCAGGTGCCGCCCACTGCCTCTCTCTCCGCTTGTTAGTCCGGCATGAGGGCGTGAACCTGCCTGCTGCCGTTGGGGTAGAGCAAGGCGCGCTTGGGGCCATGGATGGGATCCTCCACGATAATGGTTTGGTCGCGGCTGGCTCCCAGGGAGACGATGGCAATCGGTACCTGCATCAACTGGGCCAAAAACTTCAGGTAGTCGTAGGCTTCGGGAGGCAAGTCCTCAAGGGAGCGGCAGTCTTTGGTGGAGCACTTCCAGCCGGGCAGGGTTTCATAGATGGGCTTGCACTGGGCAAAGACGCGGGCATCGCTGGGAAAGTGACGGATCTCGCGCCCCTGGTACTCATAGGCAACGCACACCTTGATCTCGTCTAGGCCGTCCAGCACATCCAATTTGGTGATGGCCAGGCAGTCGAGGCCGTTGATCCGCACGGCATAACGCCCAATCACGCCATCGAACCAGCCGCAGCGCCGCTGCCGCCCGGTGGTGGTGCCAAATTCGGCTCCCGCTGCCCCCAGGTAAGCGCCAATCTCGTCCTTGAGCTCGGTGGGGAAGGGGCCTTCGCCGACGCGGGTGGTGTAGGCCTTGGCTACCCCAATTACCCGGTCGATGCTGGTGGGGCCGATCCCGGCACCAACGCAAGCACCACCGGCAATAGGATGGGAGGAAGTGACATAGGGGTAGGTGCCGTAGTCGAGATCCAGCAGCGTGCCCTGTGCCCCCTCGAAGAGAATATTTTGCCGCTCTTCGATGGCCTGGGTGAGGAGCAGGGCGGCGTCGGTGACGTAGGGGCGCAGCCGCTCCGCATAGGCCAGGTATTGCTCGATGATTGGCTCAGGATCCAGAGGGGGTAGGTTGTAGATTTTTTCCAGCAAAACGTTCTTGTAGGGAATGGCCCAACTGAGGCGCTCCCGCAGTTGATCGGGATACATCAAGTCCACGACGCGGATGCCCATGCGCTCGGCCTTGTCGGCGTAGGTGGGGCCAATGCCTCGCCCGGTGGTGCCCAGCCTATAGATGCCGCGCCGCTCTTCCTCGGCCACGTCGATGACACGATGGTAGGGCAGGGTCACGTGGGCGGTTTCGGCGATGTAGAGGTTGTGGGTGGAGATCCCCAGTTGGTGCAGTTGGTCGATCTCGGCCAGCAACACCTCAGGGTCGATCACCGTGCCACTGGCGATGATGCAGCGCTTGTCGGGGTAGAGGATGCCGGAGGGGATCAGGTGCAGCTTAAAGATTTGGCCCCCCACCACCACGGTATGTCCTGCGTTAACCCCGCCTTGGTAGCGGACGACCACATGCGCCTTTTCACTGAGGAGGTCGGTGATCTTACCTTTTCCTTCGTCGCCCCACTGGGCACCGACAACCACAACGTTTGCCAAGAGCTTCTCCTACAGTCTGTGAACGGCACAAAAAATCCCCTTTGCGGGGTTGCTGCACTAATTTACCCCATTGCTCGGGGGGGTGTTGAGGGTGTTTGACAAAAAGGTTAACAATCGATTAACTTTTCCGTCCTCAACTCCCCGGCTTGAACAGGCCGATGGCGGTGACCCGGTTGGAGCCCACCGCAAAGGCAAAGGACAGGCCCAGGGCATCGTAGTTGACGTAGTAGCGATCCTCCCGCAGGTATTCCCGACTGCCTTTGGGGTAGGGCACCACCTCGTTGTAGCCGTTTTCGCCGGGGCCGCCGTAAACAGCAACCACTTCCGAGTAGGTGGAGCCAATGCGGATCCCTTCGCCAGTCATGGCTTCGGGGTGGGTGGTGTAGATGCGGTCGGCAAAAAAGCTATTGAGAACGCCCGGACGGCGGTAGGCAAAGAGGATGTAGTCTTGCAAGTAGAAGATCTTCAGGTCGCTGTTGGGCTGGAAGACGTTGGCCCGCGACTCGGCGGGGATTAGATCCACGTTGCCCAAAAGGTGGGTATCGACGTTGCCGGTATCCATGCCCAGGACAAAACGACCGACGCGGCCCTCTTGAACCAGGACGGTGGGGCGGGGCGGGGGGCTGGGGCGGCGGGGGGGCAGGGCCAGGGCTTCTAGGGCGGCCTTGAGCCAGGCATTCTCATCCCCCTCCACCCTTTGCAGGGGCACCAAACCCTGGGCCAGGGAGCGTCCATCGCCTGTTTTCCAAGTGGCTACAGCCAGTTCCACTGCCGCGCCAGAAGGCAGGGCAAAGAAGCGGGTCTGGCGCTCGCTGCCTTGGGTGGTCTGTCCCACAATAACGGTGCTGCCGCTAGCTCCCAGCTGGGCTGCCAGGAGGGTAGCCCCCTGGCGGGTGTTGCCATCGACAAGGACGGCCAACGGGATCCCGGCGGCGAGGGGCAAGTTTTCACTGTTCCAGGGGGTAGGCTGGCCAAAGCGGTCTTCGGTAACCAGCAGCGGCTGCATGGAGCGGGGCAAAAATAGGCGTGCCACATCCGCTACCACCTGGGGGTCGTAGCCGATGGAGCCGCGCAGATCCAGGACGACGCCCTGGCTGTAATCCTGGGTGTAGAGGGCTTGGCGGATCTGCTGGGCGGTGGCAGGGGTGAGCTCCGGCACTGCCAGGTAAACCTGGCGCGGCCCAATCTGACGCGCCTGGAGGGATGGACGAGGGCGGTTGAGCAAGTCCCTAAAGCTTTGCGGATCCCAGAAGCGATCGGCGGGATCCCCATATTCGCGCAGGATCTCTCGAATTAGCTCATACTCAACTTCGATGGGCGGGCGGGGATCCCTGTAGGTGCGGGCCAACAGGCGGGTGTAGAGGTCGTTGTAGTTGACCGCAGCAGCCTGGTTGCCCGCCTGCCAAGACTCGTTGATGAACAGCCCTACCAGATAGCGCAGATCCTGGCCCAGGGCTGGCGCAGAAGAAGGGGGCCGAAGCGCGGGATTGGCTGGCGCCCCTTGGGAGGGCGAGGCTGGCGCAACACTTGGCTCCTCAATTGAGGGGACGACCGGAACGGGTGGCAGAGCTGCCTGGCCTCTCACGCTGGCTGGAAGGATCCCGCCGATTGCCACGGCCATTGCCCACACTCTTCCTGCCTGCGCCCATCTCTTCATGGCGACCTGCCTTTTTGCAGAGGCTGCGAATAGAATAAACCCCGCGCACTCCCTTCTGCCACTGTCCGCAGTGGGGGGTGCCTATTTTTTGCCTCTCAAAACCCTAGCGGTTGTAGGTCTGGAGGTAAGGGCAACCCTGGCAGGTTCTAGCTCTCGGCAGACCAGATTTTGCGGATGGGCAGGGTAAAGCCGGGCAGCACGTCTTCTCCCAACAAGGTTTCTGGGTCTTCCACCAGCTCCGGCGCCTGTCCTGGCCGGTAGATCATCACCCGCTTGGCCTTGGGATCCAAAAGCCACCCCAAGCGGCAGCCGTTGTCCAAGTGCTCCTGCATCTTGGCCTGGGCTTGAACCCAAGAATCGGTGGGCGAGAGGATCTCCACCACAAAATAAAAGTGTCGGTCTAGTTTAGCCGACGTGAGCGGTGGGGTTGACCAGGCCAATTACTTGGGTGTAGGCGCCGCGAGCCTGGGTCACCCCGATGGTGCGCTCGGCTTTTTCGATCATGGGGCGGCGCAGGCTGACCACCAAAAATTGTGCCTGGCGGGATTGCTGCCAGATCATGTCGGCCAACTTTTCCACGTTGGCCCCATCCAAAAACATGTCCACTTCGTCAAAGGCATAAAAGCTGGAGGGGCGAAACCGTTGCAACGCAAAAATAAAGCTGAGGGCCGTCAAGGATTTTTCTCCGCCCGACATGGCGCTGAGACGACGCACCGGCTTGCCTTTGGGGCGGGCCACCAGGGTCAGACCCCCAGCCAAAGGATCCTCTGGGTTTTCCAATTCCAAGTAGCCCTCGCCCTCGGAAAGCTGGGCAAAGATGGTCTGGAAATGGCTGTTGATGGCATGGAAGGCATCCAAAAACGCTTGGCGGCGCAGAGTAGAAAAGTTCTCGATGCGCAGCAGCAATTCGGTGCGCTCTTGGTGCAGGGTTGCCAGTTTGGCGCTGAGATCCCCTAGGCGGGCTTGGGTCTGTTCATATTCGGCGATGGCCAACATGTTCACCGGCTCCAGGGATCGCAATTGCTCTTCGATTTTGCGTTTTTGCTGCTGCAGCTCGTCTAGGGTCAGGTGGGGGGGCAAGGGGGGAAGGGGATGCGGCAGCGCTTGGGCCGCAGCTTGCAGTTGGGTTTGCAGTTGGGCCAGGATGGCCTCTTTTTCTTGCTGTTGGGTGAGGGCGTTGTAGCGTTCCCATTCCAGGCGTTGGAGCTGCTGCTGTTGGGCGCGCAGTTGAAATTCCTGCCGCTCTCGCTCTTGGCGCAGGTGGGCGAGGCGGGCTTCAATCTGGCCCATCTGTTGCCGTTGCTCGGCAATGTGCTGCTGGATTTGGGCGAGAGTGGCCTGGGCCTGGGCGATTTGCTCTTGAAGTTGGGCCTGACGCCGTTCGCCCTCTTGCAGGCGCTCCTGGTGGTGCTGGATCTGGGCCTGCTTCAGGTGTTGCTGGCTGAGGTTCTCCTGTTGCTGTCGCTCTAGGTGGGCCAGGTGGTGTTGCAGCTCCGCCAGGTGGCTCTCCTGCTGCTGCACTGTCTGCTGCAGTTGCTGCCAGTGCTGGTTGACCGGGGATCCCTCCAGTTGGCTGAGCTTGAGGGTGAGGGCGGCCAGGCGCTGTTGCAAGGGATCCCAGCGGAGTTGAATCTGGTGCAGCCGCTGCTGGATCTGGTGGCTTTCGCTTTGCCATTGCGTCAGGGATCCCTGTAGGTGTTGCAGGCGGGCCTGCTGGTTTTGGCAATCGGCCTGGTGTCGCTCCAGATATTGCCGGGCTTGCAGGGCATCCTGGCGGGCCAGGAGCAGGGTCTGGGCCAGTTGTTTTTCGCGGGCTTGGGCGGCTTTTAGGCGAGGGGTGAGGGCGGCCAGCAGCGCTTCCAGATCGGCCAGGCGGGCGCGCAGGGCTTCCCCTTCCGAGTGTTCGCCGGCAGAAAAATGGATCCCCTGTCGCTGCGGGCTGGTGCCGCCGCTGATGGCCCCTGAGGTTTCCAGCAGCTCCCCTTCCAGGGTGACCATGCGGTGCTGGCCGATGTAGGGCCGGGCCAGCTCCAGGCTCTGGAAAACCAGGGTGGATCCGAGCACAAAGCCAAAAACATCTCGGTAGCGCTCTTCAAAGTGCACCAAACGAATGGCGTAGTCGATCAGACCGTTTAAGTTGAGGGGGGCGGGCGGGCGGGCGGGCGGCAGCTTGTTCAGAGGCAAAAAGGTGGCGCGCCCCAGTTTTTCCCGCTTTAAGAGGTTGATGGCGCTGACGGCGACGCTGTCATCTTCCACCACCACAAAGTGCAGTCGGTTGCCTGCCGCGATCTCCAGCGCCAGTTGATACTGGGGATCCACCTGCCCCAACTGGGCCACCAATCCCAAAACCCCCGGCAGGCGGGCGCTCAGGATGGCCTGGGTGGCGCGGGATCCCTGGGATTCTTGCAGCACTTGGCGGCGGGTCTCCCATTTGTCCAGTTGCCGCTGCTTGGCGTGGAACTCGGCGGCCAGCCGCTCGTGGGTGGCGCGATCCAGCTCCAGGTTGGATTGCAGTTGCGCCAGCTCTTGGGCCAGGGCCTGCACCTGGGCTTCCGACTGCCGGCAGGCCTGTTCCAGCTCGGCGGTGAGGGCCAGGTGGGATCCCAGCCACGTCTCGATCTGGGCGATCTCCGCCTGGGTCTCCTGGCTTTGCCGTTCCAGTTGCCGTTGTCGCTCTTGCAGGCGAATTTGCTCCTGCTGCAGAGGCTCCTGTTCGGCGCGGATCTCTTCGAGGTGGCGGGTGAGGTAGCGCTGCTGCTTGACCCAGGCCTCGGCAGATTGGGCCAGGGCCCGCAGTTGTTCGCGGCTTTGCTCCAGGCTGATTCGGGCTTTCTGCACCTGGGCTTGCAGGGATCCCTGGGCTTGGGCCAGTTGCTCCTGTTGGCTTTGCAGGTGTTCCAGCTCTGTCTGCAGGTGCTGCTGTTGGGTTTGGCGCTCCTGCTGCAGGCGCTGCGCTTGCTCGATTTCCTGCTGCCAGGCTGCGATCTGTTGGCTGAGCTGTTGCCGTTGCACTTCGGTGGCAGCGATCTGGGCCTGCAGGTGCAGGTATTCTTCCTCCCCCAGGGCGTGGATGCGGCTTTGCAGCTCGCTCAGGGCGGCTTCGGCCTGCTGCAACTGCTCGCTCAAGGTCTGCACCTGAGCAGTGGCTTGCTCCTGAGCTACCAAAAGCTGACGAATGGCTGCCTGGGTTGCTTCCACTTGGGCTTGCAAATGCCGCCAGAGCAACACCTGTTGCTGCTGCTCCAGCGTTTGCCACTGCAGCCGCAGTTGCTGGTACTGCTGCGCCTTTCCGCTCTCCTTGAGCAGCCGCTCTCTTTGGGCTTGCCATTCCTGCTCGATGAGCCGGAAGCGCTCAATTTGTTCTCGCACCCCCTCCAGCTTGGCGTTGGCCTGGGCGATCTTGCGGTCGAAGGTGGCCACCCCCGCCAATTCGTCGAGGATCTGCCGCCGCTCCTTGGAGTTCATGGAGATGATGCTGGTAACATCCCCCTGCAAGACAACGTTGTAGCCGTTGGGGTAGATGTGCATCGCCTCCAGTTGCTCGTGCAGCTCGCTCAGGGTGCAGGGCACATCGTTGATGTAGAAGGTGCTGGTGTAGGGCAGGGAGTCGGGATCCTCCCCCTTGCCGGGGCTGACCCGCAGCCGACGGCTGACTTTCCATTCTCTGGGCTGGCCATCTTCTCCCGGCCCCAGATCGAAGGTGACGGAAACGTGGGTCTCCACCCGCCGGTTGCTGTTGAGGCTGCCGGAATGCACCAGATCCGAAAGCCTCTCTGCCCGCATCCCCCGTGAGGAAGACAGCCCCAGCGCAAATAGGATCCCATCCAGGATGTTAGACTTGCCGGAGCCGTTGGGGCCGGAGATGACCGTAAAACCCGGCAACAGGGGCAGCGAGGTCGTGCTGCCAAACGACTTAAATCGGGTCAGCTCGATCCGCTTGATGTACATCCCACCCCATATCTGGTGCAACCAGCAGCAGATGATGGCACCAGGCTAGCACGGGTAGTGCAGCCTGCCCAGCCTCTAAGAAGGCCCAGGATCTGGGCTTGGATCGACGAGCAGATCGGCCTTTTGCAAAAGACGATGCACCTCTGCCTGTAGCTCTGGCCACTTGTAGGTGAGCAGGTTGGGCTTGGGGATGAGCAGCAACTGGTAGCCAGGCTTTAGGTTTGGACAGAGAGGCCGTATGGCCTCCCGCAGGCGACGCCGCAGCCGGTTCCGCCGTACCGCCGATTTGCTCACTTTTTTGCTAACTGCCAACCCCACCTGGCTGGGGATCCCTTCACACCCTGGGGGCATCGGCTGAAACAGAAGGGTCAAGCCCGCACCGGAACGACGCTGCCCCGCTTGGTAAAGCGCCTGGAAAGCTCGCCGATCCCGCAAGCGATAAGGAGCAGGCAGCATGGTGGCGGATCCCACCCTGAATTCAACAAAGGGCCCTGCCCTTAAAGCCGGATCGCGCCTCAAGAAACAGCCAGGCGATAACGCCCCTTGGCCCGCCGCCGCCGCAAGACTTGCCGCCCGGTTGCTGTGCGCATTCTGGCCCGAAACCCAGAGACGCGAATGCGTCTGCGATTGGTGCCACGAAGGGTACGCTGAGTCATGGTGTAGACCCACTCATCATGTCAACAAGGCCTGCTGCGGCTGGTGAGGGGGAAGCCCAGTCCACTTGCAGACAATCAGCAAGGTGCCATTCTAGCAGGCTCGACGGAAAATTGCTAGATTGGCCGCCCCACGCCGAGCAGCTAAATTGGGAATCCCAAGTCCAAGTCGAGAGAGCAGAGGCACTGGGTTGGCGCCCCTGTTCTCTTTGGGCTTTGGCTGTGTCGTTCTGGGTGTGTGGTGTGGATATCTCCCTAGATCAACTCTGGGACGAAGCTCTGGGGCATCTACAGGTGCAGCTCAGCCGTCCAACCTTTGAGGCTTGGATCAAGACGGCGCGGCCTGAGTCGTTGGTGGACAATCGCCTCACCATCTCGACTCCTAGCGAATGGGCGCGGGGCTGGCTGCAAAAGCACTACGCCTCCACCATCACTGAGGTGGTGCAGCGGGTGGCCGGGATCCCTTTGCAGGTGGAGTTTTCCGTCGCTCCCCAGGCCTTGGTGGAAGAAGACCCTCCTTCAACAGCGGCTGGGGCCTCAACCTCCCGCTGGGCCGGCAGTTTTCCGGCTTCCGCCACCCTGGGGCTGGAGGTGAGCGGCAGCCTGCCCATGCGAGCTCCGGATCTCAACCCCAAGTATTCCTTCTCGCGTTTCGTGGTTGGTCCCAACAACCGCATGGCTCATGCGGCGGCCTTGGCCGTGGCCGACAAGCCTGGGCGGGCCTACAACCCGCTGTTTCTCTGCGGCGGAGTAGGGTTGGGCAAAACCCACCTCATGCAGGCCATCGGCCACTACCAACTGGAAGCGAATCCCCAGGCCAAAGTCTTTTACGTGTCCACCGAGCGCTTCACCAACGATTTAATCGACGCCATCCGGCGAGACAGCATGCAGTCTTTCCGGGAGCACTATCGAGATGTGGATATTTTATTGGTGGACGACATTCAATTTATCGAAGGCAAAGAGTACACCCAAGAGGAGTTTTTCCACACCTTTAATACGCTGCATGAGTCAGGCAAACAGATCGTACTGGCCGCCGACCGCTCCCCTCACCTCATCCCTCGGCTGCAGGAGCGGCTCTGTTCTCGGTTTTCGATGGGCTTGATTGCGGAAATTCAACCGCCGGACATCGAGACCCGCATGGCCATTCTCAAGAAAAAAGCCGAGTACGAGGGGATGAGCCTGCCGTCTGAGGTCATTGAATACATTGCTACCACCTACACCAGCAACATCCGCGAGCTGGAGGGTGCCCTCATCCGTGCTGTTGCCTACGTCTCCATTTCCGGCCTGCCGATGAGTGTGGAGACCATTCAGCCCATTCTCAACCCTCCCAGTGAGCCCAAGGAGATCACGCCCGACATGATTATCGACGTAGTCTGTGAAGCATTCGGCATCGACCGAGAAAGCTTATTGGGATCCTCCCGCAAGCGAGACATCAGCCAAGCGCGGCAAATTGCTATGTTTTTGATGCGCCACTACACCAACCTCAGCTTGCCCAAAATTGGCGATTACTTTGGAGGAAAAGATCACACCACGGTTCTCTATAGCTGTGAGAAAGTTAGCCAGTTGCAGCGGGAAAATCTGCAATTCGAGCGGCAACTGCAAAACCTGGCCCAGCGGCTGCGAGTCATGGCCAACAGCCGAAACAGCTAGTCTTTGCATTGCCGTTGTCGGGCCCTCCTTGTGGTCTCATCCTACGCTGCTGAGAGCCGCGACCCCCGTGAGTTTGCATGAAAAAAGATGAAAGATCCTTTTGGAAGCAGCTACAGTTGAGGACGGGAGGGGCGGGGGTTGCAGGTGATAGGGCAATCTGGTAGAGGGCTTTGCCTGGGTATGCTGCTTCTTGGGGCTGGGCTGATGCCAGCATCGCCGGCCTGGGCCAATTCGACACAAGCGAGCCGCAGGGAAGCGGATCCGCGGCCAACTGCCCTCTCAGCCGTTCTAGATCTGGGGCTGGATAGCCAAATTGTGGAGGATAGCCCCGTGTTGCGCCGCTGGCTGCAAGGCCCTCCCAATCTTCTGGAAGAAATCCGCGATACTCCTGTCTTGCCCACCCGTTTGCAGGCGGGTTTCGAGTCAGCTTCTGAGTGGCGAATCAGCTTGCAGGACTTGCGCCTGGGAGATCGCCTCACCCTCAGCGGCGACTATCGCCAATCTTCTGAGAACCCAGAAATCCGCCAGTACGGGTCAGAGGTGCGTTACTTTCTTGCCCCCATGGGATCCCGCTTGAATCTGGCCCCCCAACTGGGCTATCGAGCCTTGGAACAAAAGAACCGCCGCCTCAGCGGGGTGAGCTATGGGGCTTTTGCCGTTTTGGCCCTGGCGCCCGGAGCCGCCGACTTGACTGGCAGCTACACTTGGGTGGCCCCGCAGGAGCCGGAAGAAGGACAGGCCACCCTAGCGGAGATCACTGCTGCCTACGCCATTAGCCCTTCCCTTCGTCTCGCTGCCCGCTACAGCCTGCGCCACTCGAGCTTGGCGCGGGAATCCAGCGTTGGCGTTGGCCTGGAGTGGATCCCCTAGAGGCGCACCGCCTGCACAAAAGCCACCCAGCCGAAGCTGAGATAGCGCTCCAAGCGCAACCCCACCTGGGCAAAGTGCTGGCGCAACTGGTCTGCGGAGAAAAAGCGAAGGCCGGTCGCCTCCAGCCAGTGCTGCACCGTCTGCCCCCATCCCTGCACCTGCTGGCTGTGCATCGAGACAAACACCCCGCCAGACCGCAAGATGCGGGCCACTTCCCGCAAGCAGGGATCCAAGGGCACCTCGTTCAGGGTGGCGCCGCTGATCACCGCCCCAAAGGCTGACGAGGCGAGGGGAAGCTGTTCCGCCCGGGCTCGCACTAGGCTGTAGTGCTGCCAGTGGGGCTGGGCCTGTTGGGCTGCCTCGGCCAGTACCCCTGCCGCATTGTCCAGGCCAATCACCGTCCGCTGCGGATCCCTGGCCAGGAGGAGGCGGCTCCAGTACCCCCCTGCCGTGCCCAAGTCCAAGACAGGATCTGCCTCCCCCACCAGCTCCGCCAACAATCGGCCTTCCCGCTCGCTGGCGAAGCTCTCCCCCGATAACAGCGACAGCGCCCAGGGCCGCCAAAGGCGATCGTAGCCCCAGGCAAAGCCGGGCAGATGGGCAATGGCCTGAGCTGGAGTGAGGGGCAACTCCGGCGAGGTGGCTAGAAAATCCACCGCCCCGGAAGATAGGAGAGGGTAAACCTGGCCACAGCGGGGACAATAAACCCGATCCACAGCAGACCCTGGCTCCCGCGCTGGCGGCAAGCTCAGCCCTTCCTGACCACAGCTTAGGCAGCGGTAGAGGTGAACTGGCAGAGCAGAGAGAGAAGAAAGCATGACACAGCAGAGTAGCTTGGTAGCCCCGTACTCAGCGCTCCGCGCCGCTAGCGCGAGTAGGGCGGGGCGGAAAAGCCTTCGAGCAGCTTTAGCTGCTCACCAATGATGCGAGTCGTTAATACAGTTTAGTTTTGGATCGCCACTCAGCAACAATGGACTACGGCTGTCAACAGGTTCTGATTCAGGACAGGAAGCTACAGTCTGTTAAG
>NZ_JANSJN010000025.1:16887-27618 GCF_047462555.1 Synechococcus sp. B60.1 | reverse complement strand
AGAAGAAGAGACAAAAGCTCTGCTGTCAAGCGGGTGAGGAAACCCCACCCGCCTACGCGGTGGGGTAGTTCATGTGGCAATATCAACCTCAGCGTCGCTCAGAGAGCTGGCTGGATGCCATCACAGATGCGCGAACTCAGCTTGAATTGGCCCTCGAAGATAGCCCCAGCTTGAGGGGATATCTCGGCCTTTCCGGAGACTTGTCCCTATGCTTTGGAGCTGGCCTTGGCAGAAGATTGACTGTCAAGCCCCTCTCCTTTTGGCAGAGGCAACTCAGAGATCGCTGGATATTAGAGGATAAAGCCCTCTCAGCACTTTCAAGCAGAAGCCCGCCCTTGCCAACTGCGCATCTTGCCGGGGTTAAGCAATCCATAGGGATCCACTTCTTCCTTAAAACGGAGCTGGCGCGGATCCATCACTTTGCGACCCCCCTCTTCGATGATGAAAGTGTGGGGATTGGCGATGAAGACTCCCTGCGCCTCGTGATAGCGCATGATCTCGTTGAGGCGTTCTTCCGTTGTAAAGCGCACAATTTGCAGGCCGACCGGGGTAGCCTGCCCCCGGATGCGAATCCACTCCAGGTGCATCAGCACTTCGTCGCCAAAGTGCTCGTACAGGTGCTGCACCACCTTCAGCTCCCGATCGGGCGGAAAAATCGATTGTAGATAGGTCAAATTGGGATCCACGCTGCGGCAGTGCAGGGTGGTGTGGTTCCAAGAGAATTCCCCCAGTGAGATCCCCTTGCTGGCCTCCTGAGCCGTTTTGTTGTAGACCACCTGGCCGCCATGCTCCCGAATGAGCTCCAGCAACGGCTCTAGGCTGTACTCGGCCACCATCAACAGGGCCACGGCGGATCCCTGGGGCAAGTAGTCCTGCAAGGGGACGAAGTAGCGAGGGATCGGCCAGGCGTGCAGGCTGATGAGTTTCTTCAGGATCCCATCTGCCTCGGCCAGAGCCTGGCCAAAGTGGGCGCAGGGCATAAACCCCCCCTCCGGCGGGAAGGCCACCACCAGCTCCGCCCAAGGATAGGCCGGCGCCAAGGGAATCTCCACCTCGGTGATGATCCCGTTGAGGCCCCAGGCATGGCTGACTTTAAACACGTCGTCTCCCCGCAGCTCCAGGGCCCGCGGCTCCTCTTCGACTGTAATCACCCGCAGCCCTAAGATGTTGCCCCGATCCAGCAGTTGGCCGTAGGTCACAGAGCCGATGCCGCCGCTACCGCCGGCAATGAACCCCCCAATAGTGGCGGTGCGGTAGGTGGAAGGGGCCATACGGATCTCCCAGCCCAGCTCGCGGGTGTGTTTGTCGATGGCCATCAGCTTGGCCCCCGCCTGTACCCGCGCCAAGCCCGGCTTGGCCCAGATTACCTGGTTGAGCTTGCTTATGTCCAGGATCACACCGCCAGCTAGGGGGATGCACTGGCCATAGTTACCGGTACCGGCGCCGCGCACGGTCAGGGGTACTCTCCACTTGGCACAGGCCGCCGCCACCCGCATCACTTCTGCTTCATCGGCAGGGCGCACCACCACTTCCCCGCGCTTGTTGCTCAACTGGCGGCTGAGCACAGGGCTGTAGTGGTAAAAGTCCAGCGACAACTTGGCAACTTGCGCCGGATCGGTGATGGTTTCAAGGTCGGCCAGCTCAGAAAGCAAGGCCTGCAATTTTCCAGAAGCAGCAACGGTCATAGGGATCCCCAATTGGATAGCAGGCTACTTAGACTCCATTGTCTGTGCAAAGGGCCGGCAGAAAGGCTCACCAGAGACAGAAAACGCCTCTCCAGGGGATCCCGGCCCGTCCCGAGCATCAGCCGAAGCGGCCCTCTACGTAGTCTTTGGTCGCCTCTTTGGCAGGGCTGTTGAAGATCACCTCCGTTCGGTCGAACTCCACCAGTTCGCCCACGCGGTTGGATCCCACCAGCTCCACGCTGAAGAAAGCCGTCATGTCCGAGACGCGGCTGGCCTGCTGCATGTTGTGGGTGACGATAATGATGGTATAGTCCTGCTTCAGCTCCTTCATCAGCTCCTCGATACGGCGGGTGGAGATGGGATCCAAAGCCGAGCAGGGCTCGTCCATGAGGATGACATCCGGCTGTACCGCCAGGGCGCGGGCAATACACAAACGCTGCTGCTGCCCCCCAGACAAAGACTGGCCATTTTCTTTCAACTTGTCTTTCACCTCATCCCAAAGGGCGGCCCGCTTGAGCGAAGTTTCCACCACCTCGTCCAAGTCCACTTTCATCCCCAGCACCCGCGGGCCATAGGCAACGTTGTCGTAGATGCTCTTGGGAAAAGGGTTGGGCTTCTGGAACACCATGCCAATCCGCCGCCGCACCGCCACCGGATCCACATTCTCGGCGTAGAGGTCTTTGCCGCGGTAGGTAAGCTTGCCCTCAACACGCGCCCCCGGGATCAGGTCGTTGGTGCGGTTAAAGCAGCGCAGGATGGTACTTTTGCCACAGCCAGAAGGCCCGATAAAAGCCGTAATTTGCCGGGCAGGAATATCCATGGTGACGTTTTTCACCGCCAGGTTCGAGCCATAGTAGACGCTCAGGTTTTCCGTTCGGAAGACGTAGGTGGTTGAGTTAGCAGATTGAGTTTTCATGATCCCACTCGCAGAAAGTTCGTCAAGAGGCTAATTCACACCTGGCCGCTGTCCGACAAGGCTTAAACTATCTTCTGGCTTTGTAGACCAGGAAGCGGGCCAGCAAGCTGGCTGCCAAAACAATGGCCAGCAGCACCAGGGCTCCTGCCCATGCCAGCTCCTGCTGCACCTTGAAGGGAATAATTGAGAAGAAGTAAACCATCACCGGCAGGGTAGCCACCGGTCCAAACAGGTTGGTTGACCAGAAATTGTTGTTGAAGGAAGTAAAAAGTAGAGGTGCTGCCTCGCCGGCAGCCCGCGCCAAGGCCAAGATCAAGCCTGTTACAATGGCCGGAGCTGCTGCCGGTAGGACAATCCGCATTGTGGTCTGAAAGCGAGTGGCCCCCAGGCCAACCGAAGCCAAACGCATATCCGGCGACACCAAAAGCAGTGCCTCTTCCGTAGAGCGGATGACAATGGGCAGCATCAACACGCCCAGGGCAACTCCCCCCGAAAAAGCCGAGAAGCCGGATCCCCGCACCACCAAAGCGTAGGCAAACAGGCCGCAGAGAATGGCCGGCACGCCCGTGAGCACGTTACAGGAGAACTTGACCAAGTAGGCCAAGCGGCTGCCGCGGCCAAACTCCGACAGGTAAACGGCCGCTAGGATCCCGAAGGGAAAGCTCAAAGCCGCCCCCGTGGCCAGAACCAATACGCTGCCGACGATAGCGTGGCCAAACCCCCCCTCTGCTAACCCTGGAGCCGGGTAGCGAGTCTCGGTGAGGACGTCCCAGCTTATCCTCTGGATGCCCTCCTTACCGATGTCCCACAGCACCCAAGATAGGGCAGCTATGATGGCGGCCACAAACAGTCCGCTCAGCAGCGTCAAGGCAATGCTCGTGTATCTCCGCAGGGGGGCAACAGCGGCACGGCTAATGTCGATCTCCTCAGGAACAAGCTGGGCTGACTGGGACATGATGACGAGGCTCCTCGGTTACTGCTCCAAGTTTTGAAACTTGCGGATGATGATCTCGGCCATGACGTTAACCAACAGGGTCAGCACCATCAACACCACACCGGCATACATAAGGGCCGACACCTGCAGGCGTCCTGCCTCGCCAAACTGGGAAGCAATCAAGCCGGTAATGGTGGATCCTGGCTGCAGCAGGGAGATGTTGATGCGGTTGGCGTTGCCGGAAATCATCGCTGCCACCATGGTCTCCCCCAAGGCCCGTCCCAATGCCAGCATGATCGAGCTGACAATGCCCGACAGGCCCGCCGGGATCATCACCGTCAAGATCGTCTCCCAGCGGGTAGCTCCCAACGCCAAGGCGCCCTCTTTGAGGCCCCGGGGCAGCGATTCAAGGGTGCTGCGGGTGATGGAAATGATGATGGGGGAAATCATGATCCCCAGCACCATGGCCACCAGCAGCAAACTGGGGCCACGGGGGGCAGGACCCCCAAGGAGAGGAATCCACCCCAGCGTCTGATTGATGGCTCGGAAGATGGGCCGCACCGCCGGGATGAGCACAAAGATGCCCCATAGCCCCAGCACCACACTGGGAATGGCCACGATCAGCTCAATGGCAAAGGCAATCGGCGCCGTTATCCACTTGGGGGCAAAATCTTCCGTCAAGAAAATGGCGGTGCCGATGCCCAAAGGAATGGCAAAAATCAGGGCCACCAGAGAGGTCATCAAACTGCCGTAGATCTGGGGCAACACCCCATAGATGTTTTCCACCGGGTTCCAGCGGCTGGTGACCAGAAAGCCCAAGCCAAACTGGCGCATGGCCGGCAGGGCTGCCTCAGTGGTCTGCACGATCACCCAAATGAGAATGATGCCGGCAAACCCTGCCAGCACCAAAGTTAGGCGGACAAAACCCACGTCGAGGGCGCGGGAAACATCCATTTTCTTTTCAATAGCAACATCCGTTGATAAGTCGTAGTCTCTGGCTGCCGAAGTCATAGGATCCCCGCTGTGGCAATTCTACTGGTGGGCAGATTGTGGCAAAACCTCCCTCACCCTACATTCCATCGGTGTTACAGTTGTCTGTGTCCTGGCCAACAGTGAACACCAAAAGCTTGTTGGACTCAGACTGGTGACAACGTCAAAAGTCAGTGCCGACAGATCTTTTGCTTGCCAAAAATGAGCAAAGCGGCAAGCCAGTAGCCAACAGGAAGAGCACAGCCTCTTGTTGACCACTGGCTCTCAACTAACACCTTTCAACAGGACAGCAACTCATCGCTTCGCGTTGGGGTTGACCTTGATCTTATCCAGCTCGGCAAAGATCCGCTGGATGGCCGGCTCCGGCATGGGGATGTAGTCCAGTTCTTTGGTGATGGCTTGGCCCTCTGGCCCCTGCGTCCACTTGATGGCTTCCACCAGCTTCTTCAGCTTTTGCTCGTCAGGATATTCACGGTAGAGCATCACCCAGAACAAACCAACGATGGGGTAGTCGTCAGGCCCTTCGGGATCCGGCACCAGCAGGGCAAAATTTTCGGGCAGGGGAGCGTTGAGGGCAGAAGTAGCCCGCTCAGGAGAAAACTCGACAATCTTGCCCGCTTTGTTTTCTATGCGAGCAGTAGTCAGTTGCTCCAGCTTGGCAAAGGACTGGTTCACATAGCCAATCGCCCCTGGCTCCTGCTTGATGGTGGCGGCTACCCCTTCGTTGCCCTGGGCACCGATGCCAACCGGCCACTCCACCGTGGTTCCCACGCCGCCCTTCCAGTTGGGGCAAGCAGCGTTGAGGTGGTTGCTGAACACGAAGGTCGTCCCAGAGCCGTCGGAGCGGTGCACCCAGGTGATGTCCAGCGCGGGCAGCCGACTTGCCAGGTTGGGGTTTTGGGCCTTGATGCGAATGTCGTCCCAGCGGGTGATTTCGCCGGTAACAATGCCACAGTAGGTTTCCCGCTTGAGCACGAGCTCTTTGTCGCCGATGCCGGGCAGGTTGTAGGCAAATTCAATGGCGCCCCCCGCCAGAGGCAGTTGCAGGGGCTCGTAGCCGTATTTCTCTTTGAAGCTCTTGTAGCGAGAGGCGTTGTACTTTTCGGTCATCGGGCCCTCGGAAGCACCGAAGTCCACCGTGCCGTTGATGTATTGCTCCAGACCGGCACCGCTCCCAACAGACTGGTAGCTGACTTGCACATTGGGATCTACGGTGCGATTGTAGGCATCAAACCAGCGCTGCAGCAGCGGCGCAGCGAAGGTAGCACCTGCGCCAGAGATTTGCACGGTTTGGGCTTGGGCCGGGGCCAGCGCCAGGACTCCCACCGCCAAAGCCGCGACAGAAGAAACAGAAGCAGAGAGCAGAGATCGCATAAGAAAGAAATGTCTGATTTTAATCGACGCCTATAACCCTACAACCTCAAGGTTAAGAGTAGAATATGTTAAGGTTAAGTTTAGGTTAAACCAGAAGAAAAAGTCGGTGTCTTTCTAAATGAGGTGATTGCTATGAGATCTTGATTTTTTACCTGGTGATTTGCTTGGGTTTAGATAGCAGTAAAAAATGATCCTGGAGCTCAGGATCTGTGAAAAGCTTATTTTGCAAGGCTTTTAGCTTGTCTTAGACTTGGCTAGATGACCTCGATCCAAATAAAAGATGATGCTGGCCAGCCAGGAAAAAAGTTTGAACAGAAGATAAGTTGCGCAGAACCTAGAGCAGAAAGCTGCCCCAAATCTTGCCAAGCTTATATAGGCTTATGTAGGGTTCAATGTGTCCAGAAGAGCCCCCGCCAGAACTTCTTTCTTGCTTTTGCGGAGAGCGTTGAGTTGGCTAGAAGAGTAACCTCAGCACTCTAGACGTCAAGCAGCTCCTCAAGTTCCCCGACCAGAGGGGAAAGGGGGAGGTCTAAGCCGGGATCCGCCCGCCGCCCATCAGGTACAGCAAAGCCATGCGCACCGCAACGCCGTGGGCAACTTGCCGCTCGATGAGGTTGAGGCTGGGATCCTCCATCACTTCAGAACTCAGTTCCACGCCGCGGTTGACCGGGCCGGGGTGGAGAACCCTCACCTCGGGGTGGCACAGGCGCAGCCGCTGCTGGGTGAGGCCGAAAAGGTGGTGGTATTCCTGCAGGCTGGGGATGAGGAATTCGCTCATCCGCTCCCGTTGCAGGCGCAGGGCGATGACGAAGCGGGCTCCTGCTAGGGCCGGCTCCAACTGCCAGTGCACCGGCAGAGTATGGCCGGGCACAAACTGGGCAAAGTCTTTGGGCAACAGGGTGGGCGGGCCGGCCAAGTGGACGTCTGCGCCAGCGGCCACTAGAGCATAGATGTTGGAGCGGGCTACCCGCGAGTGGAGGATGTCGCCGACAATGGCCACCTTCACCCCCTGCAGCAGCTCGAGGCGAGGTCGCTGCGGATCCAGGTGGCTACAGAGGGTAAATAGATCCAGCAAACCTTGAGTGGGATGTTCGTGCAGGCCGTCCCCCGCATTTAGCACCCCCGCTGGGGATCCGCGGCGATTGATCTCGGCGGCCAACTGCTGCGGCACTCCGGCCTGGGCGTGGCGGACGATGAGCACGTCGGATCCCATGGCCAAAAAGGTGCGAGCCGTATCCAAAATGGTTTCCCCCTTGCTTAGCGAAGAGGTGCCGGGGGAAAAGTTGAGCACATCCGCTGACAGGCGCTTGGCCGCCAGCTCAAAGCTGTTGCGGGTGCGGGTGGAAGGCTCGAAAAACAGCGTCACCACCACCTTCCCCTGCAGGGTGGGCACCTTGGGCAGCCGCCGGGTCAGCACTTCCTGAAAGCTGGCGGCGGTTTGCAAAACAATTTGATACTCTTCGCGGGTAAAGTCCGCCAGCCCCAAGACATGTTGCCGCTGCCAAGCCATAGGGGATCCTCAAATGCCCAAGCGGGCAAAGATCTCGTCCAGGTGGGTGAGGTGCCGCCGCGGGTCAAAGCAGGCCTGCAGCTCCGCCTCGCTCAGGTGGGCCATCACCCTAGGATCCGCCAGCAGATTGGCGTGGAAATCTCCGCCGGCTTGGTTCCAGGCGCGGTGGGCGTTTTCCTGCACCAGGCGGTAGGCTTCCTCACGGCTCAAGCCCTTCTCCACCAAAGCCAAAAGCACCTGCTGGCTAAAGACAACACCACCGTAGAGGGTGAGGTTGCGCTCCATGTTGGCAGGGTAAACCTGCAGGTGGCGCACCAGATCTGCCATGTTGACCAGTAGGTAGTGGCAGAGGATGGAGGCATCGGGCAGGATGACCCGCTCTACAGAGCTATGGGAAATATCCCGCTCATGCCAAAGGGGAATGTTTTCCAGGGCCGAGACAGCATAGCCCCGCAAGAGGCGGGCAATTCCCGTCAGTTGTTCTGCTTTGATGGGGTTGCGCTTGTGGGGCATGGCGGAGGATCCCTTTTGGCCGGGGGCAAAGTACTCCTCAACCTCCAGCACCTCTGTCCGCTGGAGGTGGCGGATCTCGGTGGCAAAGCGCTCCAGAGAAGAGCCAATCAAAGCCAAGGTCTGCACATACTCGGCGTGGCGATCGCGGGAGATCACCTGCGTTGAGACAGTATCCGGTTTGAGGCCTAAGCGGGCGCAGGCCAACTGTTCCACCTGGGGGGGCACATTGGCGTAGGTACCCACGGCGCCGGAGATCTTGCCCACGGCGACCACCTCCCGCAGGCGTGTCAGGCGCTCCTGATGGCGCAGGCACTCGGCCAGCCAGCCGGCCAGCTTAAAGCCAAAGGTAATGGGCTCGGCATGGACGCCATGGGTGCGGCCCATCATCAGGGTGTAGCGGTGTCGGCGGGCCTGCTCACGCAAAGCAGCGATGAGGTCGGCCAGCCGAGCTTGCAAGATCTCAACCGAGGCTCCAAGCTGCAGGGCCAAGGCCGTGTCCAACACATCCGAGCTGGTCAAGCCCAGGTGGATGTAGCGCCCCGCCTCGCCCACATGCTCGTTGAGGTTGGTCAAGAAGGCAATAACATCGTGCTTGACTTCCGCCTCGATTGCCAAAACCCGCGCCGGGTCAAAGGCAGCTTTGGCTTTGATCTCCTGCAGAGCCTCTTGAGGGATCCGCCCCAGCTCCGCCTGCGCCTCACAGACGGCCAGCTCTACTTGTAGCCAGGTCTGGAGCTTGTGGGCGGTGGACCAAATCTGGCCCATTTCTGGCAGAGTGTAGCGCTCGATCAAGGTGCCTTTTCCGTCAGTACGATAGGATAAGCCAAGCTATTTTAGCTAATCCGCCTCTCATCCCGGGTCCAAAGCGGGGCTTCTCGGCGAGTTGGCCAAGTGCAAGGATGGCCCCTCTTGCGGGCAGTCTATACTGGACTGGGTTGGGATCCTCAGCGGGGCACGATGAAGCGGCGATGGGGAAGGGTGGCTCTGATGGGTTGCTTGGCGGCATTCCTGGCTCCTGCCCCCGCCCTCTCTTTGCCCACCTCCCCCCCTCCTCCTGAGAAGACCTCCACCCGAAGCCCTGCTTCCGAGTTTAACTGGCAGGGATCCCTCAAGTTGCTGCGCGGGGATCCGGTGGCGGCTTTGGCGGATCTGGATCGGGCAGTGGAGTTGGATCCCACCTATGCACCGGCCTACGTTAACCGCAGCTACGTTTACAACCAGTTGCGCCAGCCCCAAAAAGCCCTAGCCGATGCGGAGCGGGCCATCCAGTTGGATCCGGGGATCCCAGAGGCCTACTTTAGCCGCGGCGTGGCCCACCTGCAACTGGGGGAGCGAGAGGCTGCCATGGCTGACTTTCGCCAGGCGTTGGCTCTTTTTTCCCAAAGCGGCAACTTTGCTGACCAAGCCATCCTGCAGCAACTGTTGCGCCAGTTGGGGGTGGAGTAGTCGCCCTTGGATTGAATCTAGGGCCATCTCGGATTTAGACAAACTGAGGAGGCTCTCCCAACCACTCGGCCAGGGAAACTGCCTGGGCCTGCAGCCCGAAGACATGACAAAAAGATTGCACCAACACTGGGGCTACGGCAGCCATTGTTACCCCCGGACAAAACTGCACCAGGGATCCCACCGGGCGATCGGGGATCCCGCAGGGCACGATGGCCGCGAAGGCAGCCAGATCCGGACAGACGTTGAGGGCAAAGCCGTGGTAGGTAACCCAGCGGGAGACCTTGATGCCGATGGCCGCCACCTTGTGGCCTTGCACCCAAACCCCTGTCAGGCCAGGGAGCCGCTCCCCCCGCAGGCCAAAGTGGGCTACGGTCTGGATGAGCACCTCTTCTAGGTGGCGCAGGTAGCGGTGCAGATCCGGCTGGCCATGGGAGCCGTAGACAGTCCTATGGCGCTTTAGGTTCAGTAGGGCATAGCCCACCCACTGGCCCGGCCCGTGGTAGGTCACCTCGCCGCCCCGCTCCACCCGCAGAACCTCCGGCCCCTCAGGAGCAGGGGACTCTGGCTGAGTATCCGGAGATCCTATCCGTCCAGCCAGGCTTTTGAGAAACTTGGGATCGGCCCCTGCCCCCAGGGTGTAGACCGGCGGGTGGGTGAGCAACAAAAGCCCATCCGGCACCTCAGGATGGCGGATCATCCGGGCCAACCGGGCCTGCTGCCAAGCCCAAGCGGTGCGGTAGGGCACTTCTCCTGCCAGGTGAACTTGGAGAAGCGGCACAGGCTCAAGCCCCTGCAAAGCTCAGGCCACCGGTAAGTTGACCTGGGCCCGTAGCCGCTCGAGCAGAGCTCGGGGATGTAGCAGCCCTTCAATGCGGTCAACCGGCTTCCCGTCCTTAAACAGGATCAGGGTCGGCACGGCGTAGATCCCCCAGCGGGCAGCGATGTTGGGGTACTTTTCGGTGTCGACCTTAACAAAGGAGATGGCGTCCCCCACTTGGGGCTTCACCTGCTCCAACACCTGGGCCATGACCTGACAGGGACCACACCAGGTGGCGTAGAAATCCACCAGAATGGGAGTTTTGGATCCCTGGATCATGTCGTCAAAGCTTTTGAACTGCTGTTTGTGGGCCATGGGCGACCTCCGCAGGATGCTGTGGGAAAACTTAGAATGCAACCTATTTGCAGGCTAAATGTTTGAGATGGAAATGTGGGTAGAGATTCTGCGACCGCTTGCTGTCGGTTTCCCGGTAGGATGGCTAGGGCTTGGTTGGTACCTGTAGTCTAGGGGGCGGGCTGGACGGAAGGGGCAGGCTTTAGCAGGGCTTAACGATTGCAAGGAGTGGGATCCCGATGGCAACAATCC
>NZ_JANSJN010000025.1:7730-16787 GCF_047462555.1 Synechococcus sp. B60.1 | reverse complement strand
GGGCGGGCTGGACGGAAGGGGCAGGCTTTAGCAGGGCTTAACGATTGCAAGGAGTGGGATCCCGATGGCAACAATCCGGACGGTGAGCCGAGGTGTGGTGGCCGGCGTATTGGCTGGGGTGGTCTTGAGCCTCTGGGGGATCTGGCGTTGGCTGGGGGATCCCTCAGGCTGGATTCAGGTGGTGGCCGGGCTGCTCTTGAGTTTGGCGACGGTGCTGTACTGGCGGAAGACCCGCCCCGCCGACTGCCTGGTGGTGGAGCCGCAGAGCTGGCACCTCAACCGCCTCAGCCCCGATCACTGGCTTATCCAGGCGGAGTTCGTGGCCCGCAACCTCAACCCCCTCTTTGAGGTCACCTTGGCCCAGGTGCAGCCGCGACTGCATTTGCTCAGTGCCAGCTCCATCGAAGGGATCCAAACCCAGATCCGCCTGCGCTCCCGCCATGTGGATCTGCCCCCTCGCCAGGACAACTACTGGCAGGCCTACATCATTACCCCCCAAAGCCAGACCGGCTTGGAAGTGGAGATCGAGCTGAGGGGGGAAGGGCTGACAGATTTGCGCTCGGCCTGGCTGGAGCTGGACTACGTCCAGTACGGGCGGCAGAGGCGCACCCTTAAGACTAGCCACCTAATCCTGCCCTTGCAGGAAGTGGATCCCTTGCCGGAGCTGGCCTGGCAGCAGCAGGGGCCAGTGAGTTGGGCTGCCATTCCCACCCCTCTGCTTACCCCCAGCGATGACCTTGCCGAGGTGCTGCAGCGCTACGTGGGCCCTCACATCCAGCCCGGTGATATCGTGGCCATCTCGGAAAGCGCGGCGGCCATCGTCCAGGGCCACTTTCGCCATCCCCTGCAGGTGCAGCCTGGCTGGCTAGCCCGCACCCTCTGCTACTTCTTCCCCTCCAAGACCAGTCTCTCAAGCTGCTACGGGATGCAGACGCTGATCGACTGCTCGGGAGCCTGGCGGGTGCTGGGGGCTTTTGTTGTCGGATCCCTGGCCAAGTTGTTGGGGATCCCAGGGGTGTTCTATGCCCTGGCGGGGGAGCAGGCCGACCTCATCGACGATGTCACCGGCACCTTGCCCCCCTACGACCAGTTCATCGTCTTGGGGCCGCGGCATCCAGCTAAGCTGGTGGCCGAGCTCCACGCCCAGACTGGCTACGAGGTGGCCATTGTGGATGCCAACGACTTGGGAGAGGTAACTCTTCTGGCGGCCAGCCCAGGGGTGGAGCGGGAGCTGGTGGAGCAGGCGCTGCGCAAGAACCCGGCGGGCAATGCAGCGGAGCAGACCCCCCTGGTGCTCATCCGGAAGCGGCTGCCGGCATCGCCTGGGATTTGAGTGCCTGCATCGCCTGGTGGGTCGACAAGAAAAAGCGCTCAGCGCCCACTTTCTCCACAAACCCCACCCTTTTGAGGCAATCCATCACCGGCCCCTTTACCTCGGCCAGGGCAAAGCCCACCCCCATCTGGTGCAGACGTTCCACCAATTCGGTCAGGGCCTCCAGAGCGCTGCCGTCGATGAAGTTAATGGCGCTGGCCACCAGCAGCACCTGTTCCACTTCCGGCCGCGCTGCTACCTCTTGCAGGATGTACTCCTGCAGGTAGGCGGCGTTGGCAAAAAACAGGCTCTCATCCACTCGCACCGCCAAGATGCGCGGATCGGTAATCACCTCATGGCGCAGCACGTTGCGGTAGTGCTCGGTACCCGGCACCTGGCCAACAATGGCAATGTGGGGGCGGCTGGCCCGCCAGAGGAAGAGAAGGATGGAGGCCAGCACTCCCAGACCAATCCCCCGCTCCACCCCAATTGCCAACACGCTGGCAAAGGTGAGCAGCCAAACGAGGGCATCGCCGCGGTCGTAGCGCCAGCTCTGCAGCAGGGGGTGAAAATCCACCAGTCCCAGCACCGCCACCAGCACAACGGCAGCCAGAGTGGTCTGGGGCAGGAAAGTAAACAGGGGCATCAGCCAGATCATGGCCAGAGCTATCAGGGATCCCGTGATGACCGAGGCCAGACCGCTGTTGGCCCCCGCCTGAGCATTCACCACCGAGCGGCTGATCCCACCCGTTACCGGAAAGCCACCGCTGACGGCTGCTGCCACGTTGGCCACTCCCAGGGCCACCAGATCCTGGTTGGGATCCACTTTCTGCCGCCGCTTGCTGGCCAGGGCCTGGGCCATGGCATAACTTTCCGTAAAACCCACCAAGCTAAGGGCTAGGGCGGTGGGCAGCAGGGATCCCCATTCTGGCCAGCTCAGTTGGGGAAACGTCAGCGGTGGCAGTCCAGCCGGAATGGATCCCACCACTGCCACCCCCGCCCTCTCCGAGAGATTCAACCCCCAAACCAGCAGGGTGGTTAAGAAAACGGCCGCCAGGGGAGCACTCTTGGTGAGCAGCAACTCCCAGAGGGGCGGGATCCCCCAGCGGCGCAGTTGCGCCGGCAGCTTCTGCTGGGCGTACACCAACAGGGCGATGGACAACAGCCCCAGCCCCAGGGTGGCCCAGTTGACCCCATCCAAGCTCTGCCACAGCCGTTGCACTAGCAGCCAGAAGGACTCGGTGTTGGCCAGCTTCACCCCCAGCAGATGGCGAAGCTGGCTAAGGGCAATGATTAGGGCTGCGGCACTGCTAAAGGCCGTTATAACCGAGTGGCTCAGGAAATTGGCCAAAAACCCCAGACGCAACAGCCCTACCCCTAGCTGGATCAGGCCCGCTTCCAGAGCTAAGCCCAGCGCCAACTGGCCATACTCCGGGCTGCCCGGCTCGGCCAGCGGCTCCAACCCCGAGGCTACCAGCAGGGCGATGATGGCCACCGGCCCCACCGACAAAGCCCGGCTGGATCCCAGGAAGCCGTAGGCGATCACCGGCAGGATGCTGGCGTAGAGGCCTGTCTCGGGAGGCAGGCCGGCCAGCAGCGCGTAGGCCATGCTCTGGGGCACCAACAGGATGGCCGAGACCACCCCAGCAATGAGATCCCCCGGCAGATCCTCTCGCCGGTAGCGAAGCCACCACAGGGAATCCTTGGCCAAGGGCAGGTAGCGCGCCCAAACCCCCTGCTTTGGGGAAGAGGCGGACGGGATCCCGCTCATAGCGTCTGACCCCGGTTCCAGGGCAGGCGGGCCAAAAGCAGCGCCAGGCCACAGGTGTTGGTGATCCCGGCAAACACCAACCCCGCCCCCACAAAGCCGCTCAATACCAGCCAGCCGGGATGGACAAAGGCTCCCAGCAGGGTTCCTACAAGCACCAGGGATCCCGCTGTAATCTGCGCCTGTCGCATTAGCGAGATGGGCGCGTTGCGGGTGCGGGTGGTGGGCAGCTTGGCGGCCTTCCAAGCTTCGATCCCGCCTTTTAGGTTTATCGCTTCCGGCCAGCCGTATTCAAGCAACTGACAGCCGGCGCGGATGGAGCGGCTGCCCATACGGCACTGCAGCACCACCGGCTTTTCTGGTGTCGAGGCTGGCACCTTGGCGGGGTCAAAGGTAGATAGAGGCATGTTAATCGCCCCCGGGATCCGCTCGTCGTGGTATTCTGCCGGCTCCCGTACGTCAATGAGCTGTACCCGCCCTTGATCCAGCCACTGCTTTAAAGTCCAAGCGTCGATCTCCTTGAGACGGGGATCCCGTTCCTGCTGAGCTGTAGGATTTTGTTGAGCTACGGTCATGGTTTCTTCCTTGCTTCTAGGGTTGTTGTAAGACTTAGGGATTTCTAATCTTCCTCCTCCAGCAACCTGCTGGGCTCGCCAGGATAAAACTGGCTATCCAGGATTTGCTCGGGAGAGTAAGGGCAGGTCTGGGGAAAAGTCTTTCTAGGCAGCTTGGTCTCTTCTAGAGCCAGTTGGAGCGCCCTCAGGTAAGACTTGGAGATGGCCTCCGGCAAATAGGGCCTCAGGCTTGGGTTTTCCTCCAGCAGATCCAGAACTTCCTGCCGCTGCACCTGTAGGGTAAGAAGCCAGCTTACCGATCTGGCCTGCGGCTGATACTCCCACTTCAGAAGGTGCCCCACCAAAACTCCCAGCCGGTTACGCAGCTCTTGCCGCTGTTGCCTGCCCAATGATTCCATCTCCTCAATTAAATGGGGCAGATCCAGCTTCTCCCAGGCCCGCTCCCGCAGAAATTGGGCTTGTTGCTGAGTCCAAGCATAGAAATCCCTCTCATAGAGATGTTTGGGATCCACTCTCAACCCTCCCCTTTCTGACGGGCCGCCTGAGAGAAGTCTAGCCAGCCCTAGCAACTAAACTGCGGCTGCCACTTGGCCGCACTGCTCGTTGGCCGGCACCGCTTCCTGGATCTTCTTGGGCTGCGGCAGGTTGAGGCTGTTCATCAGGGCAATAAAGCTCTCCCGCGAGCGCAGCTTACCGGTTTCCGGATCCACGAAGCGGGGGTTCCAGCGCTTCTCCTCGCCAATGGTGGAGACGGTGTGTCCCCGGTAGTCATGGCCGGGATAAACCAGCGTCTCGTCCGGCAGAGTAAACAGGTGCTGCGTTACGTGGTCGTACATCAAGCCGGGATCCCCACTTTGGAAATCGGTGCGCCCGCAGCCGCGAATGAGCAGGGCATCGCCGGTCAGAACGCGATCCCCATTGACGCGGTAGGTCATGTGGCTGTCGGTGTGGCCCAGGGTGGCGATGGCCTCGATGACAATGGATCCCACCTGCAGCGTTTCCCCATGGCCGATGAAGCGGTCGGCACATTGTGCCTTGGCCTGAACCGGCACCACCCCTTGGCAGCCGCTCAACTCCCGCAGCTTGCCGGTACCGGTGATGTGGTCGGCGTGAACGTGGGTCTCCAGGCAGTACTTCAAGGTCAGACCCAGCTCTTGAATTAACTTCCAGTCCCGCTCCACCTGCTCCAACACCGGATCCACCAGTACGGCCTCGCGGGTGTCTGGGTCTGCGATTAAATAGGTGTAGGTGCTCGTCTCGGCGTCGAACAGTTGGCGAAATAGCATGCTGCCCTCCTGTCTGTTGACAAAACCCGAAAGCGATCCGAATTCGGGTCTCTAGAGCTACTATATAACTATTTAGTGTTAAAATCAAGCTACCACCTCCCTCAAGACAGACTATGGATTGGGACGAGCTCGTGAAAGGTGGCAAAGACGAGTGCCAGTTGACCCTGACGCCGGAAGTGCTGACCAGCGTGGCGGAGTACTTCAAGGTTTTGGCGGAGCCCAGCCGGCTGCAGATCCTGTGTCAGTTGCGCTCGGGGCCCAAGAACGTTACCCAAATCCTAGAGGCCACCGGCATGGGCCAGGCCAACGTTTCCAAACATCTCAAGATCCTGGCGCAGGCAGGGATCGTCAGCCGCGAGCCCAGGGGCGTGAGCGTCTACTACCAAATTGCGGATCCCATCTGTTTTGAGCTGTGCGAGGTGGTGTGCAAGCAGTTAATCAAGCGCCTCAAGCAGCAGGCTCGGCAACTGGAACCCCTGGCGGCCCTTCACTCCGGCAGGCTAAGCCGCGGAGGTTCCTGAGGGCGGGGGCGGCGCAGCAGCAGGGGAAGGCTCAGCAGCCCAAACAGGGCCACAACGGCAGCCATGATCCAGATGAGGAAACGGCTGGGGCGAAAGTCGCCCGCCTCGATTTGCCGCATCACCTGGTTGTAGCGCCAAGCAGAAAGGCCGATCATCAGGATTCCAAAGATCACCAACAGGAGGCCTAAGTTCTGGGCATTCAGGAGGCCGTGCGCCGCAGCGGGCTGCTCAGGGGAGTGGGCGGCTTCAATCTGCCGCAGAAATAAGCTGAAGCGAGCGATGGCAAAGCCAAAGGCAATGAGAGCCACAGAGGTGCGCAGCCAGGCCAGAAAGGTGCGCTCATTGGCCTGGTGTTCCCGTTGGCGATCTGGGGGCAAGTTCATGGGCTACAGGGATCCCTCAAGGGCTGATTTTAAGACAGCGGGGATCCGGCAAGCTGGCCTTCTCCGGCTGGCGGGGAAAATAAAAGGCGGTGCGTTTACATACTTCCACCAGCATCAGCATCACCGGCACCTCGATCAACACCCCTACGACGGTGGCCAGGGCGGCCCCGGAGTTCAAGCCAAACAACACCACCGCCGTTGCAATGGCCACCTCGAAGTGATTGCTGGCGCCGATTAAAGCCGCCGGAGCGGCATCCTCATAGCACAAGCCCAGTTTCTGGGCTGCCACATAGGTGAGGCCAAAAATAAGGTTGGTCTGCACAAAAAGCGGCACTGCAATCAACAAAATGTGGAAGGGATTTTCCACAATGAGATCCCCTTTGAAAGCAAAAAGCAGCACCAGCGTCACCAGCAAGGCGGTGATGGCAATGGGGTTGAGGTAGCGCAAAAAAGCTTTCTCAAACCATTCCCGGCCCTTGGTTTTAAGAATCCAATAGCGAGAGGCTGCTCCTGCAACTAGCGGTAGGCCCACGTAGATGGCCACGGATAGCAAAATGGTTTGCCAGGGCACCGTTAAATCGCTCATGGCCAGCAGCCAGCGGCCCAGCGGCGCGTAGAGGAAAAGCATGGTTAAAGAGTTCACCGCCACCATCACCAGGGTGTGGCCTTGGTTGCCATAGCTGAGATAGCCCCACATCAGCACCATCGCAGTGCAGGGGGCAATGCCCAGCAAAATGGCCCCGGCAATGTAGGAGTTTCTGAGGCTCACTTCTGTACCGCGGATCATTTCCGTGCCGGTTATCCAAGGGGCAAACAGCCACCCCAAGAAAAACTGGGCAATCACCACCATGGTAAAAGGCTTCACCAGCCAGTTCACCCCCAGGGTCAACAGCACCGGTTTGGGCGATTGCAAGGCATGGGCTGCCTGGCCAAAATCAATTTTCACCATGATGGGATACATCATGAAAAACAGGCAGACGGCAATGGGAATGGAGACCTGATAGAGGCTCAGGGCATCCAGCGCCTCTGCCAGGCCCGGAAACCATCGACCCAACAGGATCCCGGCAACAATACACAGAGCCACCCAAAGGGTGAGATAGCGCTCAAAAAAACTCAGGGATCCGCCGCCGGGGAAAGCTTTGGGGTCAGATTCGGTGAGAGCCATGGGAAAAGCCGAAAACTGGGGTTGAGAAAACGCAGGCTGCCGAGTAGCCACCTTCCTAAGGGGCTCTCCTCAGGATATATCAAAAAAACTTGTTCAGTTTACCTCCAACCCAGGCAAAAGCGGGATCCCTTCTGCAGGGGGGTGCTGCGGCAGCCTAGAATGGGGCTGGGATTCGGAGGAGAAGCAAGGAGTGATCAGACCCTACTCAGCCCATCTGTTGAACCCAGACTTTCGCCTCAGCCTGGCAGTACTGGTGTTGGCAGTGCCGCTGTTTTGGCTGTCGTTTTGGGCAGGCCTGGGGGTGGGGCTATTTGGCCTGTTCTTGCTGGTGCAAACCTGTCTGATTGGGCTGGCCTTTACTCGCACGGCGCTACAGGTTTACAGCGGCTCCCAGCGCATCCGCGAGTTCCCCTACAGCGAATGGCAGGACTGGCAGATCTTCTGGCCCTCAGTGCCGATTTTATTTTTCTTCCGGGAAAGCCGGAGCATCCATTTTCTGCCCATGCTGTTCAATCCCGTCGAGCTAAGGATGTGCCTGGAAGAGCGGGTGGGCCACCTGCATGCCCGGCAGAAATCCCAGGGATCCCCTTTCCACCCATCAGGCCGATGAGCGGTTCCGGGGGCTGGGTTTGGCAAGAGGCAGGGGAATGGCGTTGGCTGCAGTGTCAACTTCTGGCGGGGTGGCCCCATGCTTTTGGCTGCCGTCAAGCTTCCCCCTATCAGCCAGCCGAGCTGGCCGACCGGTTGCAACTCCCCCCAGAACGAGCTGCATGGGGCCGTCAGGTGCATGGCTGTCGCTGGATCTGGGCGGATGAAGTTCTCTTCCCCCAGGCGGGGGCTTCGGGTTCTCACCTCGGGGAAGGGAGTTTCGCCCGTCCCGAAGCAGATGCTGTGATCGCCCGCCGCCAGTTAGATTCTGCCTGGGTTTGCACCGCCGACTGCGTGCCAATCTTGATAGCTAGCCCTACCTGGGTGGCGGCTGTTCATGCCGGCTGGAGGGGCACGGCTGCTGGCATCTTGCCCAAGGTGCTGCAAGTTTTCCTAAAGGCCGGGATCCCTGCTGACCAGATCTGCATTGCCCTGGGGCCAGCCATCTCCGGGCCAGCCTACCAAGTTTCCCAGGAAGTGGCCGAGCAGGTGCTGCAGGCGCTGCCGTCGGGGGTGGATCGCCGGCCTGCCCTCTGGCCGGATCCGCTGCCGGGTAAGGTGCGCCTAGATCTGCGCTGGATCCACCGCGCCCAGGCCCAAGCCCAAGGGATCCCTTCCAAGCAAATTGCCATCAGTCCTCATTGCACCTTTGCTCAGCCGCAAGATTTCTTTTCCTATCGCCGCGAGGGATCCCGAAAGGAAGAGGTAGGCTGCTATGGTGTGCAGTGGTCGGGGATTGGCCTGCCCAGCGCAGCGTTGGATAAACCCTAGCCGCCACAAGTAGTAGCTATAATTGCCCTCAAAGCTCTACCTTACAGGCGGGGATCCCATGTTTCGCCGTGCTGCCTTTTGGGGATTGTCTTGGGTGGCTTTTTCTCTCCCTTTTGCCTTTGTCGGAGAAGCCCATGCCCAGACCTCTCTGACCGGCATCAACCGCGACAGCGTACTGCAACTGAACCTCGGATCGGGACGCCGCCTGGCTCCAAAGCCAGCGAGGGACTCTAACTCCCAGAAAGACCAGGATCCTGCGATTGCCTCAGCGCTGATGTGGGCGGAGTGGCACATCCGCGCCAATGTCTGTACCGGCAACCTATCTACCGAAGAATTGGCAGAGCTATTTCCCTTGGTCAATCAAGAGTTAGTAGATGCTGTTTGTCAAGGGGGAAGTTAGGCAGCTTGCCCAGGCAAGCAGTAAGGTAAAAAGAAAACTCTCAGTCAGGTCGCTACTGCATGGATTTTGAGAAGCTCTTGGAGGAATGGGTGTCAGCCTTCACCCAGGCGGCGGAAGAAAGCCTCGCCGCTTTGGAAACCGCCCTGACGGAGTTGGCGGAACATCTGGCCGCGCCTCTCCAAGAAACCCTGCGGCAGTGGGAAGCGTTCTGGAGTCTGGAGGAGGAGC
>NZ_JANSJN010000025.1:3567-7630 GCF_047462555.1 Synechococcus sp. B60.1 | reverse complement strand
GTTAACCCCTATGGCCCCTGTGAAGGCTGCCCTCACTATGAGCCGCGGGAGCGGATCCCTTCGCGTTAGTCGGCTCGAGAGCTTCCGCCATGCAGGGTAGCCGCCTCATTGTTGCTCTGGATACCGCTTCTTGGGATCAAGCCCTGGAGTGGGTAGATCGCCTGCCGCAGGTGCTGTGGTGGAAGGTGGGCCTGGAGTTGTTCACGGCTGTTGGCCCTCAGATTTTTCAGGCCCTTAAGGGACGGGGCAAGCGCATTTTTCTCGATTTAAAGCTGCACGACATTCCCCACACAGTGGGGCGGGCCGCTCAGGTGGCCGTTGGTTATGGGGTGGATCTGCTCACCGTTCATGCCGCTGGCGGCAGTGCCATGTTGCGGGCAGCAGTGGCCGCCACCCAGGGCAGTTCTTGCCGGCTGTTGGCAGTCACTCTTCTCACCAGCCTTGGTCCCGACCAGGTGCGGCAGGAGTTGGGCGTTGAGCGGGATCCCGGCGACTATGTGTTGCAGTTGGCGCGGCTAGCTCTGGATCAAGGCGTGAGTGGGCTGGTCTGCTCCCCCCAGGAAGTGGGGCGGCTGCGGCAGGCTTTGGGGCCGGAGGTGCTGCTGGTAACCCCAGGGATCCGCTTTGGGGATCCAGAAGCGGGGGACGACCAGCAGCGGGTCTGTACCCCTGCAGAAGCTCTGCGAGCAGGGGCCGATTATTTGGTGGTGGGCCGCCCCATCACGGCGGCTGCGGATCCCGTGGCTGCCTTGTACCGCCTCCAAGCCCTGGAGGATGCTGTTGGATAATTCATGGAGGGTAAAGCTGCGGGCCCTGCACTTTAGTGTGGGGAGGAAAGCGACTCTGGAACTTTAGTGGCCAAAGTGGCGCCTCCCTCGCAAGATACCCCACCGTATACTGTAGGGGGGATAGCTCCTACTCCCATGATGGAGCATGACCCAAGTTCTAACTATCTCCTGCAAGCTCAAGGTGTCTGCGTCGCAAGCTGCAAAGCTGGAGGCGACAGAGGCCTACGGCCCGCTGGCGCGAGCGGGAATGTGTCAACCAACAGCCGCGCAGCAAGAGGGCTACTGTTCCCGTGAGCGGGACGGAGTCCCTAAGCTCCCGACTTCAGTCGGGGGAAGTTTACTCTGTGGACGCGACCATCTGGGGAGAAATAAGCCTTGGGCCACAGATCTGCCAGACGAGGGTGGGGACTGGGTTTATGGCTGGTTTTGAGCTTGGGCAGCCTTGCCCCTGCTTGGGCAAAAGAGGAGATCTGTGCCTCCGACCCGCAAACCTGGGCCGAGGCCCTGGCGGAGCAGTTGCCTTTGTTTCTCAATTTGGCCTTGAGCCGCTCCCGCTCAGACTTCCAGGTAGTGCTGGTGGGCCAGCCAGAGGTGGAACTTCTCTCTGCCGAGGAGCTGGCCCAGCTTCTGCCGGATAGCCCAGCCGCCTCGGCTTCCCAAAGCTTTCGCTTGTATTTCACCACGCTGGAGCGCCGCTTGGTTCTGCCCCAGCAGCCCGAGCAGGAGGGCAACCCCCTGGCCGGTCGGCGCAGCGAAACCCTGCAGCTGGCCTATGAAGCTTATGTGCTGCGGGCTGCACCTGGGGATCCCTGGCAGGTGGTGCGCCTGCAAGTTACCGGCGCCGGTGTTCCCATCCGCGACGTCACCGAAGGACTGACCGCCCAAGCCATTCGTCGCTGGCAGCAGGCTGGGTGCCCCTTGACGGGCGATCTAGAGTTGACTAGGCCTACCCTATGAAGTTTCCCCCTGCCATGCCTCCGCGGGGCAAAAGGCTGTCTCGTTCCTCTTTTCCTCAACTAAGCCTGTCCAGGGCAGGCAAACGTCGGCACCAACGCCCAGACGGACTTAGTTGGATGGGCCACTGGCTGCTGTGGGGAGGGATGGGGTTGCTGCTGGGGCAACGTCTCCGCTCCTTAGGAGAGCTGGCCCATCTGCCGTGGTGGCGCGCTTGGCCCATCAGCAGCCCTCAGGGATCCCTGCCCCCTGTCCAGGCGGAACTCCCTCTCTACCACTCAATTGCGAACGGGCTACTGCCCTGGCTGGTTGAGGGCACCGGGATCCCCCCCGAGGGGATCCTGCAAGCTGTCTCGGCCCTGGCCTGCCTGGCCGTGCTGCTGCTGTGCTGGAGCTGGGGCAATTTCTGGAGTGCTGGCCTATGGGGACTCAGCCCCTGGGTGCTGACCCAGGGGTTGGAGCCGGGCGACGAGATCTTGGCCAGCCTGGTCTTGTTGGTCAGCAGCGGTGCTGGGCCGGGATCCCGCCTGCGCTGGGGCGGTTTGGCGCTGGCCTGTGCCCTGAGCTACAAAGTTTGGCCCTTGGCCCTGCTCTGGGGGACGCTATGGACTAGCCAACATTGGCCGCGGCAGCGGTTGCAAGGGCTACTCTGGCTGCTGCTGGTGATTGGCCTCTCCTGGTTGGTGCGGGTTGAGCTGCCCGCCAATCCCTTCACCGGGACGGAGCGCTTTCCTACGGCGACGGTGTCCTATTCGCTCACTAGCCAAAGCGGCCTGGCTGTTCTGGCCACCTTAATGTTGCCCCTGGGGCTGGCCTTGGTGCGGCTGGGTTGGCCCTGGGCGGAACGCCAACAAACCCTGCTCAGCTTGGCCGGTTTGGGCCATGTCCTGTGGATGGGGGTGCTGGCGGTGTGGCTTTGGGAGCCACAGATGAACCTGTTGCAGCAAAGCGCCCGTTGGGGCCTGGTGGCCCTGCCCTTTTTGTGCCTGAGTGCCGGCGGCGTCTTGGCGGAGATCCCCTGCCGGAGTTGGCGGCGAGTTCTGGGATCCCTGCTCTTGGCCAGCTCGTTCTTGTTATCGTGGCAAGCGTTGGCCTAAGCTCTTCTCCTGCCTTGAAGCTCCCGATGCGGCCCCTCTCAGAGACCCTGTTTGCCCGGCGGGCTCAGGCCGTGATCCCGCCTCCTTTTGGCGCGGAGATCCCTGGGGCCGTGCCGGTAGTAACCAGTTTTACCTTTGGCCTGGCGGATCCGCGGTTGTTTCCCAAGGCCGACCTGGCGCGGGCGACAGCGGAGGTGTTGGCGGAAGAGGGAGATGCTGCCCTCAATTACGGCGGCACTTTTGCCGGGCTGATCGAGGTGGTGCAGCAGTTGATGCGGGCCAGAGGGGTGGAGGCGCAGCCGGAAAACCTCTTGATCGGCTATGGCTCTGGGCAAATCCTTGGCCTCTTACCCCAGGTCTTTGTGGAGCCGGGGGATATGGTGATCGTGGAGGGGCCCACCTTCATGGGCGCGGTCAGCCGTTTTGCGGCGGCAGGGGCGCGTCTGATCTCGATCCCCGTGGATGGGGAGGGCATGGTGGTGGATTGCCTGGAAGAGGTGTTGCGCGAGCTAGCCCGCCAAGGGATCCGGCCCCGCTTTATCTACACCATTCCCACCTTTCACAATCCCAGGGGCTGCACCCTCTCTTGGCCGCGGCGGCAGAAGCTGGTGCAATTGGCGGCTGAATACGGCGTGGTGGTGGTGGAGGACGAGGCCTACTACGACCTACGCTTTGTCGGGGATCCCTTGCCCAGTTTGGCCGCGCTGGATGAAGAGGGCTGGGTTCTGCACGTGGGCACCTTTTCCAAGATTGTGGTGCCGGGGGTGCGGGTGGGCTGGGCCTGTGGCCATCCCGAGATCATCCGCCGCTTGGAGATGTTTCGTAGCGAGGGATCCCTGGGACCTTTTTTGGGCCGGGTGGTGGCCCGCTACTGCGGGGAAGGCCGCCTAGAGAGCCACATTCAGCTTTTGATCCGCCGTTACCGAGAAAAGTGCCACCTGATGTTGGAGGCCATCGCTCAATGTTTTCCCCCTGAAGTTAAGGTGGAGGCCCCTGGGGGTGGATTCTTTATCTGGTGCGAGCTGCCCCCTCCCCTGAGTGCCAACGCCTTGCTGCAGGCCACCCGGGCGCTAGGGGTAACTTTCTTGCCGGGTACCCACTGCTTTGCCGATGGCCAAGGGGATCACGCCTTGCGCCTCGCCTTCAGCTACCAACCGGAAGAGCGCATCCTCAGCGGCATCCAGATCGTCGGAGAGCAACTGTACAAACTCATGGGCCAACGAT
>NZ_JANSJN010000025.1:0-3467 GCF_047462555.1 Synechococcus sp. B60.1 | reverse complement strand
CACTTGCCGTCTGGGACGTCGCCCCAGCACGTTAAGGATGAAAACTCCCGCCACAGCCAAACAGAGGAGCAGCACCAACGGATTATACACTATAGACGAGATCAGAATAGTCGTCCCTGTTAAAACCAAGGCTATGAAAAAGGTGACCACTCTCGTCATGAATCGCCCAAGGCCACTTAGAAAAGGAAAGATGCTAAGCATTGTATGAAGGGGGGTAAAGAAAGAGTCGGCCCCGATCCACATCATCAAGAATCCCACAAAGCGCAGGATCCAAGTTAGGGCAGTGTGTTCTGCAGCAAGCCGCTCAATGGCTGCAAATCGATCGCTTGCAAATAGCCGATAAAATCGAACGTTGCGCGGCCCCAGATAGCTCTCTAGGCTATTGGGGCTGGCCAAACGCCCAAAGACGGTTGCCTGAGTTCCGCTGTACAAGGCAGTGTACGAAGTTCTCATATCGCCGATTTGTGGATTGGCCAGGGTTCCCCGCCCCTTGAAAACATAAGAGCCTTCCACTCTAGCTTGGATCCCCGGGATCAATGTTTGGGGATCCAGAGGAACAGCGGAGGGAGTTTCGATCTGCAAATCTTGCATCCCAATTCGGTAATTCCCAATTTGAGCCTGGCTGACTCGAAAGAGTTGGCTGGAAAAAGGCATCGGTGGGTTGACGTGCTCACTGCTGCGATAAAACCGGCTTGAATCTTCAGGGTTTTCTGTCCAGACTTTGGTGTAAGTATAGATTGTCTCTCTGACTTCCGATCCACCAAACTCCTCTTGAGTGCGAGTTTCTTTCTCCTCTTCCCAAGCATACATTTCTGCCTTGCGGCTGACGGCAATATAGGGCCCCGGCCGCAGGAAGAGATGATCACCCAAAAGCTCGTTACTGGTCATTGGGCCTGTGAGCGATACTAATCTTCCAAGAGGTGCAGAGGGCGAGCCCAATGGACTGATTTCAATGGCCCCAGTTGCCACTTGGGCAAGGTTGACCCGCCCCTCATTCCAAAACAAAAGCCAGAACGATCCCAAAAATAAAATCAATCCAACAAACACCGATACAAAAGAACTGGCCAGCCGCGAGCCGAATCCGACCCGCTCTACTTGTCTATAACGCTCAGCCATAGCCCCGCCCCGACCGACAACTTCGGTCTAGCACAGCCTCTTCTATTTGTCCATGAAACCTAGTCGTTCTAGAGAATCCAAGGCAAATCTTTAGCTTTTTCCATGCTTATGCCTATTCCAGAAGCAAATTACAATTCATACAGGTTAAGGGAACCCTATTTTTCGGCTAAGAATTGATTAAGAAATCCCTTCCCTCACCGCTTTGACCACGCGCCGGAAAAATTGCCCCACGCCCTTCACCAGATTGGGTGCCGATTCTGGGCGAGGTGGGATCTCTGCCATGAGGGTGTAGTAGTCATCCAAAAGGTTGTGCTCTTCGGAGGAAACGGTATTGTCGGCCATCATCAGGTTGCCGATTGCCCCCAAAAGTTGCAGGCGCTCGGTTTCGGTGGCCTGGGCCAGATAATCGGCCATCCAGCGCTCCGTTTGCGCCATCGGGATGGGCTCTTGGATCAGCTCTCGCAGCTCGGTATCGTGCTCCAAATCATAGCGGCGCAGCAGGGATCCCAGATAGGCCAATTCCTGCGGTTCTAGGTGCCCATCGGCCCAAGCGGAGCCGGCCACAATTTTGAGGATGAGCCGATGTTGGGTTGTCGGGTTCATGGCGGGATCTCTTGTCGCTGGAGGTGCTGCTGGCGGTCGGGGTTCTGGGGCTCTAAGCAGACTTAGAAGGGGCTGACCAGAGGCAGTCTTAACTCAG
The DNA here is from genome assembly GCF_047462555.1 of Synechococcus sp. B60.1. Taxonomy (NCBI): domain Bacteria; kingdom Bacillati; phylum Cyanobacteriota; class Cyanophyceae; order Synechococcales; family Synechococcaceae; genus Synechococcus; species Synechococcus sp. B60.1. The sequence goes on along the minus strand of NZ_JANSJN010000025.1, from coordinate 1,651 downwards.
CGAGGCCGCAGGCCCACGCTAGCCAGGCGGCATCCTCTTCTGGCAGGCTGGCCTGGTGCAGGGCGTAAACCTGGCGGTGATACTCATCAAGCCAGGCCCGTTGCGCCTTGTCTAGCAGATCCCAGTCAATCAAGCGCCTATCAAAGGGGATCCAAGTTAGGGAGCGAAAGCCCATCCAGCCCTCCGGCTCTGGAAGGGCAACCACTTCATAGAGGTTTTCCAAGCGAATTCCACCCCAGCCCGGCTGGTAGTAGCCCGGCTCGATGCTGGTGATCATACCCACCTTGAAGGGGGTGGTGGCGCGGCGGTGGATCCCATTGGGCCCCTCGTGGACGTTCAAGAAGGCGCCAACGCCGTGGCCGGTGCCGTGGCCGTAGTCCAGCCCTGCCTGCCAGAGGCTGGAGCGGGCAATGCCATCCAAGGAGACCCCGTAGGTATCCGGGGGGAAGATCTGGCGGGCGCACTGGATGTGGGCTTTCAGCACCTCGGTGTAGCGCCGCTGGCACAAGGGATCCGCCGGTTCCGAGCCAATCCAGAGGGTGCGGGTAGCGTCGGTAGTGCCCCCCAGGTAGTGGGATCCCGAATCCAACAAAAACAACTCGCCTGGCTGCAGGAACTTCTGGGGATCCGGGGTGCCGTAGTGGACAATGGAGCTGTTGGCGCCAGCCCCGGCAATGGTGTTAAAGCTCAGGCCCACCCAATCCCCTTCCTCGCGGTAGTGGGCTGCCATGGTGGCCGCCACATCGGCTTCGCTAATGGGGATCCCCGCTTGAATTTGCCGGTCAATCCAAGCCAGGGTGCGGATCTTGGCCCGGCTGGCCTTGCGGTTAGCTAGCCGCATCTGCTCCAGCTCAGTGGGGTTTTTCACTGCCTTGAGGGCCTCCACAGGGTGATCCAGCTCGCGACAGGGGATCCCTTGCAGCAGCTCTTGGGTGCCCTGAGTGGTCTGCTTGGGATCCAATCCCACCGGCCCGTAGCCCTTGGCCCACTGGGGCAGCTGTTCCGGGTAGGCCTCGTAAGGCCAGAGCTCGACCTCGGCTTCCACCAGCATTTGCCGAGCCGAGGGCGTGAGGCGCTCCAGGTCAGTAAACAGGGCAACCCTCTCCAGGGCGACCAGCGCGTAGGCGCGGAACACTGGGTTGTAGGGGATGTCAGAGCCGCGCAGGTTAAACAGCCAAGCTACCTGGTCCAACTTGGTTAGGGGCAACAACCCCACCCGCTTGCGACGCATCTCCTGGCGCACCTGGGCCAGCTTGTCGCTGGCAGTAGCACCGCAGAGCTGGGCAGGGACAGGATAGATGGGTTGCTGCAAAAGGGCTTGGCTAGCTTCCTTGGCCAGCTTGTCCAGCGGGTTTTCGCTAACCGGCACCAGCAGCACCCCCCCGGCTTGGGCGTGGGTCTGCAACTGGCGGTAGGTGGCCACTGATACTGTGAAGGGATCCACTCCTAGGCGAAAGCCGGATCCCAGCTCTTCCACAATCTCCATCAGGCTGGGCTGCTCCGGCAGGCCGCCTTTGATGACGGTAAACAGGTTGGGATCCACTTCCCGCTCCGCCTGCTCGTGGTAGCGGGGATCCACCCACAGCCAGGCCCTGTCCCGGCTAATCAGAGCATCCCCCACCGAGCCGGTAAAGCCTGTAATCCACTGCCG
>NZ_JANSJN010000024.1:0-28018 GCF_047462555.1 Synechococcus sp. B60.1 | reverse complement strand
CCCGCGCGCCGGCCGGGGGGGCCCCCCCCCCCCCCCCCCCCCCCCACGCGGGCGGGGGGGGGTGGGGTCTGCGCTGCTTGTTGCTGGGGGACAGATGGAAAACTGGCTGTTTCAGGGCATTCTGGCCGCTTGGCTAGGGCAGGCTGTAGGCAGCTTAATGAAGAAAAACCGGCGATGTCTACCTACTCAACGTCCTACTCAGTTTCCTACGCGAAAATCTTTTTCCCGATTTGGGTGGCGGGGCTGCTGCTGATCAGCGGTGGCCTCCTGTTTGGCCTGTTTCGGGCTTTTGGGCTCTCGATAAAACCCAACCGGAACAGGTGCGCGCCAGCAACGAGCTAGAGCCCAGCCAAATCCGACAAGAGACCCGCCAAGCCGTGGCGCAACTGAGCGTGGATAGCCAATTTCTTGGCCAGGTGGGGGAGATCCGCCGCTTTATCAAAGAGGCCTAGCCAGCCCCGCTGTTGAGCCTCTCCAACTGGGCGGAAAATTGAGAGGGGACAAGCTTAGTGCCCACGCCGGCATCGGTTAGCAGTTCCAAGAGCAGGGAATGAGGGGATCCCCCGTCTAGGATGTGGGCAGCTCGAACCCCCTGCGCTAGAGCGCGAATGCAGCACTGCACCTTGGGGATCATGCCGCCCCTAACCACGCCGCTCTGGATTAACTGGCGGGCCATCTCGATATCCAGGAGTGGAATCAGGGAGCTGGGATCCTCAGGATCTCTGAGAATGCCAGGGGTGTCGGTGAGAAGGATTAACTTTTCGGCCCCCAGAGAGGCCGCCAGCTCCCCAGCCACCGTATCAGCATTGATGTTGTAGGCTTGGCCCGTCTCGTCGGCGGCCACGCTGGAGATCACCGGGATCTGGCCGCCCTCCAACAGAGTTTGCACCAACTGGGGGTTGATGGTGCTGACTTCTCCCACAAAGCCAATTTCCGCTCGGCCCTGGGAGCGGGCTCGAATTAAATTGCCGTCCCGCCCGCACAGCCCTACTGCCGAGCCGCCGGCCAGGCTGATGAGCTGCACGATCTGTTTGTTGACTTTGCCCACCAGCACCATCTCCACCACCTCCATGGTGGCAGCATCGGTTACTCGCAGGCCATCGACAAACTTGAAGGGGATGTCCAACTTCTGCAGCCAACTGTTGATCTCCGGCCCTCCTCCATGCACCAGCACCGGCCGAATGCCGACACAGGCAAGAAAAACAATATCCCGCAGCACCTCAGCTCGGCGCTCCTGCTGCACCATGGCGGCGCCGCCATATTTGATGACCATGACGCGGCCTTGGTACTGCTGAATGTAGGGCAGAGCCTCGATGAGAATCTGCGCCCGCGTCAGGGGATCGCAGGTCACAGCCTGAGGGCTGGTTGTTCCTGAAAGAGAGGCGTTGGTCTGCACGGCTAGGGATCCCGTGTAAGACAAAAACTTCCAGAAGATCCTAACTAGAAACTGACAGGCTGCTAGCTGCGCAAGGTAACCGGAAAGTGTTTCTCCAACTGGGCTCTTACTTGGTTTTGCGCGGCTTCCACCTCCGCATCGGTGAGGGTGCGATCCGGAGCGCGATAGACCAGGCGGAAGGCGAGGCTGCGTTGGCCCGGCGGCACACTTTGGCCGCGGTACTCGTCGAAAAGCTGCACCGACTGCAGCAGGGGGCCCGCCGCCTGGCGGATCACCTTCTCAATTTCTGCCACTGACAGCTCCAGCGGCGCAAAGAAGGCGATATCCCGATCCGAGGCCGGAAAAGGCGAGAAGGGAGAAAATTGTACCAGGCCCCGCCTCTCCAGGCTGGCCAGCAAGGGATCCAACTCCAGCTCAAACCCATAGACCTCATCCGGCAAGTCCTTCTCCTGGCAAAGGCGGGGGTGCAACTGCCCGAAGATGCCGGTGCGGGATCCCTCGATCCAAATACCGGCCTGCCGACCGGGGTGCAACAGCCGCGACTGCGCCTCAGGGGGATCCGGGCGAAACTCGGGGGCAAATCCCAGCCGCTCCAGCGCCGAGACCAAGAGCCCCTTGGCCTCGAACCAGTCCATGGGTCGGTTGTGGTGCCGCCAGTCGTTGGGGTTGGGATCCCCGCCCAGGATGCCGCCCAGGTGCTCCGCCTCCTGATAGGGCTCAGGACTGGAGGGAGGGGCATAGGCAAAGACGTGGCCAATTTCAAAAGCCTGTAGGGGGCCGTTGCCCTGATCCCAGTTGAAGCGAAAAGCCTCCACCAAGCCCGGCAACAGCGCCTTGCGCACAGCGGAGTACTCGGGGGAAAGCGGATTGGCGATTTTGACCAGGGAGCTGTCCTCCTCCGCCGGACAGAGGGAGATGTGGTACACCTCCGTCAGACCGATGCCCCGCATCACCTCGCGAATTTGCCGGGTCAATGTTTCCCGTGCAGAGAGGGATCCCACCTGCGGCTCCGTGGGCAGGGTTTCCGAGAAGCGGTCGTAGCCGTAGAGACGGGCAAATTCCTCAATCAGGTCGATCTCCCGTTCGACATCCCGCAGGCGGTAGGGGGGAACAGTTACCTGCCAAACGCAGCAGGCCACGCTCGCTGTCTCCGTAGCAGGGAGGGAGGGAGCCTCCGGGGCAACTTTCTGACAGCGGGAAAGCTGAAAGCCTAGAGCCGACAAGATTTCCTCCACCTCCTCTGGCCGCACCTCTTCCCCCAACACGTCGATGAGGCGCGACAGCCGCAGCTTCAGGGTACGTTCTAAGGGCGGACGTTGGTCAAAGGTAGTGAGGCCAACCACCGATCCTCCCGCCAGCCCCAAAATCAACTGCACCGCCCGATCCCGCGCCAGGTCGAGGGTAGCAAAATTAACCCCCCGCTCGTAGCGGGCCGAGGCTTCTGTGCGCAGCCCCTGCGAGCGGGCCGAGCGGCGCGTCACCACTGGGTCAAAGAGGGCTGCCTCCAAAAAAATGCTAGTGGTGGCCGAGCTCACTTCTGTCTCTTCTCCCCCCATCACACCTGCTAGGGCTACCGGCTGGCCGCCGGCCACGATGAGATGGCTTTCAGGGTGCAAGGTGCGGGTTTGGCTGTCCAGGGTTTTTAGGGTTTCTCCCGCCTGGGCAAAGCGCACCTCAATGGTGGGCTTCTTCCTGCCCATGATTTGGAGCAGGCGATCCCAGTCGAAGGCGTGCAGGGGCTGGCCCCATTCCAGCAAGATCAAGTTGGTAACATCCACAACATTGTTGATGGAGCGCATGCCAGCGGCGGCCAGGCGATGTTTTAGCCAGTCGGGAGAAGGGCCGACCTTCACTCCCTCAATCAACACGCCACTGTAGGCGGGGCAGGCCTTGGCGTCGGCAATGCGCAATTTGAAATTGGGGATGGGCTTGGCCTGTAGGGGCTGAACTGGTGGCAGGCGCAGCGGGTTGCGGGTGAGGGCGGCCACCTCGCGGGCAATCCCCACCATGCTCAGAGCATCGGCGCGGTTGGCGGTGGAAGTGAGATCCAACACCACATCATCCAGGCCCAGCAGCGGGCGGGCGTCAGACCCCAGCGGGTACAGGTTGAGATCCAAATCAGGCGGAAATTCGTGGATCCCTTCCGAAACCCTCTCCAGCCCCAGCTCAGCCAAAGAGCAGATCATGCCTTCCGAGATCACTCCCCGCTTCTCTGCTTTGGCGATGGTCAGGTTCACAGCGGGCAGATGAGTGCCCGGCGTGGCCACAGGCACGAGGAGGCCAGCGCGGGCGTTGGCCGCTCCGCAGACGATGGTGGCCGGTTGCTCGGAGCCCAAGTCCACCTGGCAAACGCGCAGCTTGTCAGCATTGGGATGGGGCTCGGCGGCTAGGATCTTGCCCAGCACCACCCCTTCAGCCCAACTGCGGCGATCTTCAATCTCCTCCACCTCAAACCCCACCAGGGTGAGGGCTTCTGCCAATTCTTCCGGGGAAAGCTCAAAGTCCACCAATTCCCGCAGCCACTTCAAGGAAATGCGCATCGCTGAGCCATCGCTGCAAACGCCGCACCCATTATCGCTCACTCCGACTCCGGGCCAAAGGTAAGCAAGGCGCGCAAACTTCCCCTCGCAGGTAAGATGGTTACGCCATGCTGAGGTGCTGGCACCGAGGCGAGACAGCGCGTATTTCAGGCTGTGGATGTGGGTATGGGACAACGGCAACTCTTGCGCAGGATCCTGATCGGTCTGGGCCTTCTAGCTGCCATGATGGTGTGGGCCATCACCTGGCTGCTCACCCAAAGCCCTCTGGCTTTGTTGCTGTCTCGTCCGCCGCTGCCGCCGATTGTAGGCCTAGCCCCCCGTTCCACCCAGGCGCTGCTGCTGCTGGCCGCCCCTCTCGAGGATTTGCAGGCATTCTGGCAAGCGGCAACCCCCGCTTCCCAACGACGCGCCACCCGCCAGCAGTGGCGGAAGTTCTTCTCTGGCGCAGGCCCGGGCTGGCTGGGAGCCGTGTTGGCGGGGGGATCCCTGGACTTTGAGCAAGAGGTGCAGCCTTGGCTGGGGAAGAGTACCCTCTTGGCCAGCTTGCCGGAGTGGGGCACCTTGGTTGCCTTGGAAACTCGCGACGCGGCGCTTGCCCAATTCGAGCTGAACCTATTGTGGGAGCGGCAGAGCTTGGCCGGCTTGCCGGTGCAGGTGGATACCTACAAGGGCATTCAGGTGGTGTCCAGCCCACTTCCGGAGTTGCAGGGGTTCGCGGCAGCCCTTTTCGGCAAGCGCTATGTGCTGCTGGCAGAACAGGCTGCTGCCATTCGCGCCGCCATCGATGCCTGGCAGTTGCCGCAATTGTCGTTGGTGACCGAGCCACGGTTTCGGCAGGTGATCCAGCCGTTACGGGAGGCGCATGTGGGTTGGGCTTTCTGGCAAAATCCAGAATCCCCCTCTCCCGACGCCCTGGCGTTGCAGGCAGTGGGGCTGGGGCTGGGGGTAAACTTCCGGGGGTTGGTGGCCGAAACTGCCGTCCTTTGGCATACGCCTGCTGACTTTGCTTTGCCGACTGGAGAAACTTTTCGTCCGCAGGTTATTCGGCATCTGCCTGACGAGACGCTAGCGCTAATTTCCGGAAAGAACTGGGCTGCCCTTTGGCAGAGCCTGGGGCAGATGCAGCCCCTGAGCCTCTTCGGGCTGCGGCTGGATCCCGGCCAATGGCTGCAGCAGTTGCAATCGCAGGTGGAGCTGGACTGGCAGCACGTGTTGCCGGAAAGGGGAGAGTTCGCCCTTGCCTTTTTGCCCACGGATGGAGAACTGGCCTGGCTGTGGGTTGGCGAGATGCCAGATGCGCCAACGCTGGATGAGCGGGCAATCGCCCAGGGCTGGCAGGTGGTATCGATTGCAACTAAGCGTGGCACCACCACCGCCTGGAGCAAGCCAGCGGCCCAGCCGCAACCCCAGCCAAGCCACTCCACGCCGCGAGAAGACATCCCCCTCTTGGCCGCTAAGCTGCTGCAGGTCAGCGGCAGGGGAGGCTCTCCCCAGCTGCAGGCGGCAGAGGCTCTTCCCCAAGCCCTGCCCGCGATCCCGGGAGCATCGCCCCTCTTGGCCCAGGTGTACCACACCGACCGGGAAGGCTATGCCTACCTGGCTTCTTCTTTGGCGGCTTTGGAAGCGGCCCTGGCGGATCCCCCCTTGAGCGCTGACCGCGCCTGGCGCCGCCTGGTGGCCCCCCTGCCCCACCGCAACCTGGGCTATGGGTACGGATCCCTGGGAGTTCTACCGGAAACTTGGCTGCCCCAACTGCAGGGATCCCGCTGGTCGTCCACGCGCCTGGCCTTCGCCACCACTGCCCTGACGCTGTCCGAGGCTCCCTATCCGGATCGGGGGCGCTGGCTTCTCCAGAGGGGCAAGCTGTTTTGGCAGTGGTATTAGACGATCCAGGGATCCCGGCAGCCGGGGTGAATGTACTTGCCCAGGTAGAGCTGGTTGCCCGTCTCGTTCCACTGCACAAAGTCGAAAATTTGGGTGAGCAGGAGCATTCCCCGCCCCGACTCTTCCGTTTCCAGGATGCCGCAGCGGCAGCGGTTTAGCTCCTCCTGGGGACGAAAGCCGGAGCCCTGATCCCGCACCAGCCACTGATAAAACGGCTCGGAGCTGGCGTATTCGACAATCACCCTCTTGTTGGGATCCAGGCCGTTGCCGTGGCGAACGGCGTTGATGATCGCCTCCTGCAGGCCCAAACGCACCTCCGCTCTCCAGGGGGGGGGAACTTTTGCGATCAACAAATCCAGAACCGGCTGGGTGTAGAGGGTGGAGGGAAAGCTGATAACGCTCCAGGAGCAGTTGGCGGGCTTGAGGGAGAGGGCAATCACAGGGGCAGTTGGGGGCGCAACGCTCTCCTCCCATTCTAGCCAATCCCCGTCGGCCTCAGCCCGGTCGGGCCAGATCCCGGCAGGGATCCTTTTTGACGTACCATCTTGAGTGGAGAAGCTCTTCGCGGTTACCCTGATCGGCTATGGTGATCAAAGTTGGGGATAAGGTTAAGGTGCGCTCTATTCGGGATCGCGGCCAAGAAGAGGTGAGCGCGCTGGTAGGCAAGGAGGCCGTAGTGCTGGCACGGCGGGTGGTCGATGGCAGTGGCATTGGCTATATTCTGGAATTTCCCGATCGATCCCGGCACTGGTTTTTCGAGAGTGAGCTGGAAGCGGTCGATTCCGGCCACGCCAAGGATGAGCCGAGTTGAGCAGTCTGGATACCGGCTAGACAGGGGATCAGGGGCAGTTGCAGTGTCGGATCCCCTCTGCGTGTAAGTTTCCGCCAGAGGGGTTGCCCCGGCTCCAAACTCCTCAAGCCTGCATTTCCGCTTTAGGTAGCCGGCCCGGGTGACGCCGTTCCCTTTTGGAGGGGGTTCTCGCTACACAGGTTGTGAGCATCAAGCCCAGGGTCGCTGGTGTCCTGTTGCCGTTGTCTGGATAAGTGGTCGTGGCTTCTCCTCCCCATTTGAATCGTCGTTTGCTGGCCCGCCAGATGGCCGCCCAGGTGGATGGCCTGACGGTGGAGATGGCTGCTGCCGCCCTGGAGGCGATGCTGGAGAGCATCAGCCGCTGCTTGGCCGAGGGGGGATCGGTGCGGCTGGCGCGCTTCGGAACTTTCTCGTTGCGCTACCGCCCCGCTCGGCAAACCTATCACCCGCGCACCAAAGCCCCCATCCACATCCCGGCTGCTCAGGTGCCCCATTTCGTTCCCAGCCCAGAACTGGGGCGACCCAGGGGGGAGCAGCGGCTGGGCTCGGTTTGACCACGAATACGGCGGCGCAAGCCCCGGTCTTTAGTCCTGGGGATAAGCCGCCTAATCTCGGCAGTATGTAGCCTGGAGTAGTATCAGGATGGCCTCGCAGGAGGCGCGCAACTTGCTGCTATCAAACCGTCCATCGAAAACCAACTCCGCAACTGGATACGCTGGCCCTGCTGAACTTTACTGCGGGCCTTCTGCATTCGGCGCCAGTATCTGGGCCTAGGCCCAGGAGTTGGGATTATGGCGTCTTGGCGTGGGGTGGCAGCCCCACCGGCGTGCTTGCGTAGCTTGCGATGAGCGAGGAAGAATCCCCGCCCTTTAGGGCTGGGGAGAGCGTCACCCCCCTAGGATACTTGCAGAATGGCCGTCTTGCTCTGGTTTCGCACCGATTTGCGCCTGCTGGATCACCAGCCGCTAACACGGGCATGCCAACAGGGCTCCTTCCTCATTCCCCTCTACTGCCTGGATCCCCGCCACTTTGGCCAAACGGCCTTTGGCTTCGCCAAAACCGGCCCTTTCCGCGCCCAGTTCCTGCTGGAAAGCCTGGCGGATCTGCGGCAGCAGCTCCGAGTCCGCGGCTCCGACCTCGTCATCCGCCAGGGCCAGCCGGAGCAGGTGATCCCGGCCCTGGCGCGGGAGTGGGGGGTGAAGGCTGTCTATGCCCATGCAGAAGTGGGCACGGAGGAGGAGGCGGTAGCCACTGCCCTCCAGGAAGCGCTTCAGAACTTGGGGATCCCGCTGCACCTGGACTGGGGCCACACCCTCTACCACCCCGCCGATCTCCCTTTTGCCCTGGCAGACTTGCCAGAGGTGTTCACCCGCTTTCGCCAGCAGGTGGAAGCCAAGGCCAGCGTCCGCGATCCCTTGCCCATCCCTTCTCTCCCGCCGTTGCCGCCGGGGCTGGATCCCGGCCCTCTGCCCACCCTGGCTGAGCTGGGGCTGAGCTTGCCTCCGCCGGATCCCCGCGCCCGCTTTGTTTACACGGGTGGCAGCAGCGCCGCCCAGGCGCGTTTGCAGACCTATATCTGGGAGCTGGACCGGTTGCGCGTCTACAAAGAAACCCGCAACGGCATGCTGGATCCCAACGACAGCTCGCGCCTTTCTGGCTGGTTGGCGTTAGGCTGCCTCTCCCCCCGCACCGTGTATGCCGAAGTCAAGCGCTACGAGCAGGAGCGGGTGCGCAACGAATCCACCTACTGGTTGGTGTTCGAGCTGCTGTGGCGGGATTACTTTCGCTTCATCTTGGCCAAGCACGGGGCCAAGCTGTTTCGCCCCTCCGGGATCCAGGGGATCCCCATCCCCTGGCAGCAGGACTGGGATCGCTTTCAGGCCTGGTGCCGCGGCGAGACCGGCTACCCCCTGGTGGATGCCAACATGCGGGAGTTGGCGGCCACGGGGTTTATGTCCAACCGCGGGCGGCAGAATGTGGCCAGCTTTCTAACCAAAAACCTGGGGATTGACTGGCGCCTGGGGGCGGAATGGTTTGAGTCGCTGCTCATCGACTACGACGTGGCCAGCAACTATGGCAACTGGAACTACACTGCCGGTGTGGGCAACGACGCCCGCGGCTTCCGCTACTTCCACATTCCCAAGCAGTCCCGCGACTACGATCCCCAAGGCCACTACTTACGCCACTGGCTGCCGGAACTGGCCGGGATCCCGGGGGAGAAGATCCACGAGCCCTATCGCCTCAGCGCCGCTGAGCAAAAGCAGTTTGGCGTGCGGCTAGGGGTGGACTATCCCCGCCCTCTGGTGGATCTGGAAAAGTCCCTGCAGGCCAATCGGCGGGCTTACGAAGCGGCCTTGGCCCGCCACCGCCGCCGCTAGCTAGGGGGATCCCTTGGAAACGGGAGTAGCGGGCGGGGGGAGGAGGCGGCTAAGACGGCGCAAGCCGGGTAAACCGCTATCTGCCACTACCACGCTGCCATCCGGCAAAATGAGCAGATGGCCGGGCTGCTGGAAGCGGGCCGAGGAGGCGGGGCCATCCTGCCAGCCTGGCTCCTCCCCTCCGGCCAAGGTGGCAACCTGTCCATTAGGCTGCAGCCGCCGAATGCGCTGGTTATCTCGGTCGGCCAGCCAGAGGCTCCCCGACCCATCGAAGGCCAGCCCTGCAAGGGTTTGAAAACGGGCTTGCGCCAAGGGGCCATCGCGGTAGCCCGCTTCTGGGCTGGAGAGGGTGGTCAGTTCTCCGTCGGCAGAGAGCCGGCGCAGGCGATGCCGGTCAGCGATCCAGAGATTCCCTTCCCTGTCCACCGCCAGGGCCGTGGGCTGCAGGAACTGGGCCTGTTCTGCCGGGCCATCGGCGGATCCCGGCTGTCCGGTGCCAGCCACTGTGGTCACCTCGCCGGCGGGGGTGATGCGGCGGATGCGGCGGTCGGCACGGTCGGCCACGTAAAGGCTGCCCTCTAGACCCAAGGCCAGGCCAAAGGGCTCGCGAAACTGCGCCTGGTCGCGCTCCCCATCACGGTAGCCGGCTACACAAGTGCCGGCAAAGGTGGTTACCTGCCGCTGAGGGCTGATGTGGCGTAGGCAGTGGTTGCCGCTGTCGGCCACCCACACTCCCCCTTTGGGATCCCAGAGCAGCCCTTGGGGGGAGTCGAACTGGGCCTGATTAGCCGCTCCATCCCGATAGCCGGCCTTGCCGCTGCCGGCCCAAACCTCCAGTTCCCCTTCGGGAGAAAGGCGAAAAATCCGGTGCTGGGCCGGGTCGGCCAAGTAAAAGAACCCTTCTGGATCAACAGCAATGCCGCCAATCTGTTTGAGAGGGATCTCGGCCTCGCCGCCGCCATCAGAGACGCTGTTCCTAGGAAGGACTGCCGAGGCGGTGCGGCCATTCAGCAAAGTCTCCACCCGCCAGGCTGAGGCTGCCGCCGCCGTAGGGGTGGGTGAGGGGGTAGGGGCCGGCCACTCGTAAACCAAGGTTCCCAACCCTTGCCCCGCCGCATCGGCAACGGCCACCCAAACGGTTCCGGAAAGGGAGGCCGGCGGCATCACCGTCAGGCGGTCGCTGCTGCGGGAGCGGATCTCCCCTCTCAAGCTGCGCTCGGGATTGGCGGCTGAAGCAAACAAAACCGTTTCCACCCGCTCCAGGTTTTCTCCTAACAGCAGCAGGGGCTGGCCGGGCGCCGGCACCCCCGACCCCGTATGCAGCAGCGGCACCTCTACCTCGGCGAGGACCAGCATGGCCAGGCGGCGATTGGCCCCGCCAGAGCCCCCAGAGCGGTCAGAAAGGGTCAGGGATCCCTTCCCTTGGGCCAAGGTGGTGGATCCCCGGTAGGCGACGGCGCTCAGCTCCGCTTCGCCCGCGGGCGGGTTGGTAAAGGTGAAGGTGGCCGGCTGCCCTGAGCGCAGGGGTGCAGTGGCGGTTTGGCGATAGCTGCCCAGGGTAATGCTCAAGTCGATCCCTTCCACCCCCGGCCAGGTGGCGGTGCGGGCCAGCCAGCGCTCCACCTCGGAGGCTGGCAGCTGGGCCACCAGATCGGATCCCTGTTCCTGGAGCAGCAAAACGATGCGATTGTTGGGCAGCGCCAGACCCGCTTGGCGGGCCTGTTCGAGCGTGAGGGCAAAGGCGGAGGGGGCGAGGGGAGTTGGAGTGGAAAGCGGTTGCAGGGCAGAAGGGGGAACGACGCTGGGGGACAAATTAGAAGAAGAAAGCTCGCCGCAGGCCGAAAGGGCCAGCACCAGGGCACTCAGCGCCGGCAAGGATAGCGGTGCAGGGGAAACCTGTCGTGGCATGATGCAGCTTATCCTCTCCCCCAAACTGGGAAATGGCGGGAACCCAAACCTCCATGCCTGTCTTCCTCAGCGTACGAGCCGGCGAAAACTGCCCAACACCTTCCCTGCTGCAGGAGCCAGCCCGGCCAATGCCTCAGGCCCTGAACTGCATTTCTATTCATAACCAACTGCCCTCACCCACAGGTGAGTTACACTCCTCACTCTTTACATCCTTACTCAAATCCCCGCCGAAAAGCCAGATGGCAGTTGGGTGCTTGCCAAGTTGTGTCTGCGTTTGTCTGCTCAAGTGTCCAGATCGGGATCCCAGCCTCTTCGAGCAGAAGCATCTGGCAGGGTGAGCGACAGTCGTTAGACTTATAGCTCTGGGATCGGCCAGTCCCGCGGATAAATCAAATAGACAGTACCGCCGGAGTGTGCCAACCACAAAGACTCCAGCTGGTCGCGGCGGTAGGTGCGGCGAACTTCTGCGTGGGTCGGGGCCGCCGGGTCGTGGAGGATGGGATCCCCTTGGTTATCGAACCCCACCAGCACTGCCAGATGGCCATTGCTGCGGGGGAGCGGCGCCCCCTCCAGCTCGCCCTCACCCCAGGCATAGCTGAGGATTACTGGCACCCCTGCTGCAATCCAGGCTTCTGCCTGGGCCAGGCTCTGCAGCCGCGCCACCAGGCCGGCCAACCCTCGCTCGGCGGCATAAGCCACATTGAAGGCCCAGTTGCCGTGGCCCTGGTAAACCCGGTCGTACACCCCGGCCACCGCGGCGCGCACCAAAGGCTCACAGGGACGGGGATCCCGCTGCCAGTAGGCCATCACCATGGCCAAAGCGGTGGGGCTGCACCAAGCTGCTCCCCCGTCGGCGTAGACCATCTGGGAACACAAGGGCAGATCCAAGACCTGGCCCCAGCGGCTGGGATCCCCAGGGGGGAAGTGGCTGGGCTGGGCCGGCTGGTTGGAAAAGGCAACCGCCACCTGATCCATGCTGGGGGAACGGCCTGGCTCTTGTGTGAACAGGCGCACCCTGACCTGAAAAGCCTCTGCCCCCCTTTGGGTATCCTGGAGCACCAACAAATCCGTGTTGAGGTTGCCGTCCTCGTCGGCCTGCCCGCCCACGGAGTGGCTGGCCAAGGTGGCCGGATCGGCGGCCCACACGCCAGCGTGATACCACTTCGTCCAGCGCCCCGCAAGCTTGGCCCGGATCCCCACTTCCAGCCAGGTGCCGGGGGGCGTGGTGGCATTCCAGGAGACGATCGCTTCCACCAGAGGAAAGCTGGCGGGAACCTCCGCGCTGACGGCTTCTCCCACCCAATAGCGGCCGGGGGGATAAAAAGGCCGGCCCTGAAACGCCGACTCAGGCCCTTCAAGGCTGACTGCTTGCCGCCAGCCCTCTGGATCCAAAACCAATTGCCCTTGGGCATTCAGCCGGATCCCGCGGGCTGACCAGTCCTGAAAACCTTGGGGGGCATGCCAGCGCTGCAAGCCGGTGCGATAGGTAACATGGGCCTGGACTTGCATTGTCAGGAGTCCTGGGGAAGTGGGAGCCGGCTGGGCCAACGCCGGCAGAAGCAGTACAGTCACGCCAGCCAGCCTAAGCAGACCTTGCCAACCGCTCCGGCCTTTTGCAACCCCCATGCTCTGCTTGCCCCCACTAGTAGCGCGACACCGCCGGATGCCCCTTAATGTACCAGCGCCAGGGGAGCTCCACGCCGCGGGTAATACCGATGCGGGTGGTCTGGACAATGGTCCATTGGGCTGGCCCAGAGGGGGATCCCTCTAGCCAAATGCCTTCCTGACCGGCTTCCACCGGATCCAGCCGCCAGCCGTTGTGGGATCCATCGATGCGCAGCGCCTGGCAGAGCAGGCCCGGCCCCGCCGCCACCCGCGCCGGTTTCTGTCGTTTGTTAGCCGGGATCCACTCCGGCAGGCAATCCAACTGGGCTGCCCGGATCAGCACTGCTGACGGGATCCCTTCCGCCTCGGTGACGATGTTCAGACAGTGGTAGAGGCCGTAGATGCGATAGATGTAGAGATGGCCCGGCGGCCCGAACATCACCTGGTTGCGGCGAGTCTTGCGGCGATAGGCGTGGCAGGCCGGATCCCCGGCGGTGTAGGCTTCTGTCTCCACGATCTGGGCCCGCACCTGCAGCCCATCGGCAAATTGCCGCACCAGCACCATGCCCAGCAAAGCAGGCGCCACCAGCGGCGCCGGCTGGCTTAACCAATCCCTGGGATCCACGGCAGGCTCGGCAGCCCTCAGCCCCCGGCCACCGCAGGGACGATGCTCACCTCATCCCCATCCTGAAGAGGGGTGTCGGAGCCGTTGAGGAAACGAATATCTTCGCTGTTGACATAAAAATTGACAAAGCGGCGCAATTCCCCCTTCTCGTCGCACAGCCGCGCCTTGATGCCCGGATAGCTTTGCTCCAAGGCCTCCAGCAATTCCCGAATGGTGGATCCCTCGCAACTGACCACCTCCTGATCCCGGGTGAGCGCCCGCAGCGTGGTGGGAATTAACACCTTGACCGCCATAAGCCAATGCTTCGTCCACGACCAACATTAGAAGACTAGGGTAGCAGCACCCCGTCAATGCCGTGAATCACCCCGTTCGAGACGGGAATATCCGCCAGGTTCACGTTGGCCCCGTTGACCCGGATGCTGCCATCGGATCCCACCTGCACCCGTAGCGGCAACCCTGCCAAGGTGGTCAGAGTGGTCGATTGGCCGGGCCGCAGGTC
Organism: Synechococcus sp. B60.1; assembly: GCF_047462555.1. Lineage (NCBI taxonomy): Bacteria > Bacillati > Cyanobacteriota > Cyanophyceae > Synechococcales > Synechococcaceae > Synechococcus > Synechococcus sp. B60.1. The sequence goes on along the minus strand of NZ_JANSJN010000024.1, from coordinate 14,372 downwards.
AAAGGAGGTAATCCGCCCCGGCACCACATGATAGGTGAGGATGCGGGTGAGCTGATCCCGGTTGGCCGGCTGCAACAACGTCTCCACGGTGCCCGGCGGCAGTTGCCCAAAGGCCACATCAGAAGGGGCAAAGACCGTAAATGGCCCCGGCCCCGCCAACGCTGTATTCAGCCCCGCCGCCCGCAGAGCCGCCGCCAGCGTCGAGTAGCTGCTGGGCAAAGTTTCCAGCTCAACGGCAATGGTGTTCAGTCCCTGGGGCCGAGCCGTGGGAACCCAAGCAAGAGGGGTCAACACCGCTACCGCCACCGGCAGGCAGCGACGCGCAAAGTAACGGACAGAACGAAAGATAGGCATGGCGCAAAGCTCCTGAGCAGGTGGGCCTGTACCAGGGATCGTAACAGTTCTTCATTAAGTTTCCGTTAAGAGCCCAGGGGGATCCCCCTCGCTTTAAACCGAGGCCTCCTGCCAGTCCAGCCGCTCCAGGGTGCGGGCCCGCTCCAACGCCTGTTCAAAGCTCTCCAGCTTGGGCGAGATCAGCAGCGGATGGCCCACCTGCGCCTGCACCGCCTCCTGGGTCTTCAAGCCGTTGCCGGTAATGTAGGCAACCGTAACCGCCTCGGGATCGAGCTGTCCGGCTTCGGCCAGGTGTTTGAGCACGGCAATGGTGGTGCCGCCGGCGGTCTCGGTGAAGATGCCTTCGGTCTCGGCCAGGAGCTTGATGCCAGCGATAATCTCAGGATCCGTAGCCGTCGCGATCTGGCCACCGGTCTTGCGGGCAATCTCCAGGGCGTAGATGCCGTCGGCAGGGTTGCCGATGGCAATCGACTTAGCAATGGTGTTGGGCTTAACAGGAGTCACAAAATCCCGTCCTTCGCGAAAGGCCTGGGCAATGGGTGCACAGCCCTGGGCCTGGGCGCCATGGAAGGTAACCGGCTTCTCCGCCACCAGCCCCACCTTCACAAACTCCTGAAAACCTTTGTAAATCTTGGTGTACAGGGATCCGGACGCCAGGGGGATCACCACCTGATCCGGCAGTTGCCACCCCAGTTGCTCCACCACTTCGTAAGCCAGGGTTTTCGAGCCTTCTGCGTAGTAGGGGCGCAGGTTGATGTTGACAAAGCCCCAGCCGTAGCGATCGGCCACCTCGGCGCAGAGGCGATTGACCTGGTCGTAGTTGCCCTCCACCGCCATGACGATGGGGTTGTAGATGAGGGATCCCAGCACCTTACCCGCTTCTAAGTCCGCCGGGATGAAGATGACACAATCCAAGCCGGCGTGGGCGGCAATGGCGGCGGTGGAGTTGGCCAGATTGCCCGTGCTGGCGCAGGAAACGGTGGTAAAGCCCAGCTCCTTGGCGCGGGTTAGGGCCACCGACACCACCCGATCCTTAAAGCTGAGGGTGGGCATGTTGACGGCGTCATTTTTGATGTAGAGGTTTTTCAACCCCAACCGCCGGCCCAGCCGCTCCGCCTTCACCAGAGGCGTCATGCCGGTGCCCACATCGATGGGCCGCTCCGAAACCACTGGCAGAAAAGGCCGATAGCGCCAGATGGACAGCGGCCCGGCCTGGATGCTCTGCCGGCTGACGGCGCCCTTGAGCCAGTCGTAGTCGTAGACCACTTCCAGGGGGCCAAAACACAGGTCGCACACGTGCTTAGCCACCGGCTCGTACTCAGCCCCACATTCGCGGCAGCGCAAGCGGCTGAAGCCCACCTGGGGGTTGCGCAGGGCAGGAGCCGCCGGGGCAACGGCAGGCACGAGCGGGCGTTGGGAAAGGGTTTGCGTCATAGGGAGCCTCAGGCAGGAGAAAGGGCTGGATCTTGTTTACCCATCGTCGGGGGCCATCTTATCACCCCCGATCTATCCCGTCAACCAAATCCGACTAAAATAGTCTGGATTAGATTCGACTGGGGAGAGCGGGATCCTGGCCGGTTTGGGCAACCTCGGGGCGGCAAACTGGTGGGGGTCTGGCCAAGGAGCCTTTTCCTCTTGCCGAGATGTGGGGATAGCCCTCTATCCATCGCTAGACTGGAGAAACAAGCTGTAACAACCCAATTGGGATAGGGGATCCCGGTAGCCAGCAAGGGGCAATCCGATGCTCAAAGTTGGACGAGACAACGTGGATTTTCTCGACCACTACGATGTGATCGTGGTGGGTGGGGGGCATTCCGGCTGTGAAGCGGCCTTGGCGGCAGCACGCTTGGGCTGCAATACCTTGATGCTGACGTTGAACCTGGACAAGATTGCCTGGCAGCCCTGTAACCCCGCCGTGGGCGGCCCGGCCAAGTCGCAACTGGTGCACGAAATCGACGCCCTTGGCGGCGAGATGGGCAAGGTTACCGACCGCACCTATTTACAGAAGCGGATCCTCAACCGCTCGCGGGGGCCGGCGGTGTGGGCCTTGCGGGCGCAAACCGACAAGCGGGAGTACGCGCGGGTGATGCGCTCGGTGGTGGAAAACCAACCCAACCTGACCCTTCGCGAGGGCACCGTCACCGACCTGGTGCTGGGGCGCAACGATGAGGTGGTGGGCGTGGTTACCCACTTTGGCAGTGTCTTCGGCTGTCGGGCGGTGATCCTGACCACGGGCACGTTTCTGGGGGGGCGCATCTGGATTGGCCGCCACTGGCAACCTGCCGGCAGAGCGGGGGAATTTGCCGTCGAAGGCCTGACCGACACCCTGCGCCAACTGGGCTTTGAGACGGGCCGGCTGAAAACCGGCACCCCTGCCCGTGTGGATCGCCGCAGCGTCGATTTTTCCGTGATGGAGCGGCAACCAGGGGATCCCGACGTGCGCTGGTTTAGCTTCGACCCGGAGGTGTGGGTGCCGCGGGAGCAGATGGACTGCTACCTCACCCGCACCACGCCGGAGACCCATCGCATCATCCGCGAAAATCTCCACGAGACCCCGGTCTACGGCGGTTGGGTGGAGGCTAAGGGGCCCCGCTACTGCCCCAGCATCGAAGACAAGATCGTCCGTTTCGCCGACAAGGAAAGCCATCAAATTTTCATCGAGCCGGAAGGGCGGGATCTGCCGGAGCTCTACATCCAGGGGTTCTCGACGGGGATGCCGGAGAAAATCCAGATCCAGATGTTGCGCTCCTTGCCTGGCCTGGAGCGGTGCGTGATGCTGCGGCCTGCCTACGCCGTGGAATACGACTATCTGCCGGCTACCCAGCTCTACCCCACCCTAATGACCAAAAAAGTGCAGGGGCTCTTCTGCGCCGGCCAAATTAACGGCACCACCGGCTACGAGGAGGCGGCAGCCCAGGGGCTCATAGCCGGGATCAATGCCGCCCGCCTGGTGCAGGGCAAGCCGCTGGTGACGCTGCCGCGCGAGTCCAGCTACATCGGCACCCTCATCGACGACCTCTGCACCAAAGAGCTGCGGGAGCCCTACCGCATGCTCACCAGCCGCTCCGAATACCGTCTTATCCTGCGCGCCGATAATGCCGACCAACGCCTCACCCCCCTGGGGCGGGAATGGGGCCTCATCGACGACCGCCGCTGGTCTCTTTTCCAGGCCAAGCAAGCCCGCATTGCCGCCGAGATCGAGCGCCTGGAAACCCAGCGGGTTAAGGCCCATGACCCCGCCGGGATCCACCTCAGCCAATTGACCGGCCAGGGGATCAAAGGATCCGCCACGCTGGCCGAGATCCTGCGCCGCAACCCGATCCACTACGCCGACCTGCTGGAGCTGGGCTTGGGCAATGAGGAGCTGGATCCCTTTGAGCAGGAGGCAGCAGAAATTGCCGTCAAATACAGCGGCTACATCCAGCGGCAGCAGAACCAAATTGAGCAGGTGAGCAAGCAGTACCACCGCCTCCTGCCCCCCGATCTGGACTACCACTCCATCCCCACCCTCTCCAAAGAGTCGCGGGAGAAACTGGCGGCCGTCCGACCCCTGACGGTGGGCCAGGCCGCTCGCATTGGCGGCGTCAACCCCGCCGACATCAACGCCCTGCTCATCTACCTCGAGGTGCGGCAACGTCAGAGGGCAACGGCAGAACCCGTTAGCACCTCGCGGTAATCTCTGCCCCCCTTGCTGTAGAGGGCAGGGATCTCTTCCAGGGGCAGGCGCGAAGCTACGCCCAGATCCAAGGGCGAGACCTCCCCGCGCAGCCAGTGGCAGAGGCCGGCTGCCCCGATCATGGCGGCGTTGTCGGTACAGAGGGCAACAGGCGGGATCACCACCCGCAGGCCCTTGGGTCGGCCCGCTTCCAGCAGGCGAGCTCGCAGCTCCCGGTTGGCGGCCACCCCCCCTGTAACCAACAGGGTCGAGAGGCCCAGCGCCTCGGCACAGGCCAGCGCTTTTTCGGTCAGCACGCGGGTGAGGCAGGCCTGGAAGCTGGCAGCAATATCGGCCACGGGCAGTTCCCGGCCTTCCTGCTGCAACTGTTGGACTAGGCGCAGCACCGCTGTCTTCAAGCCGCTGAAGCTGGTGTCGTAGGGGTGATCCAGCTTGCCCGCGGGCAGGGGGAAGCGGTTGGGATCCCCTTGTTGCGCCCAGCGGTCGATCTGGGGCCCGCCGGGGTAGCCCAGCCCCAACAGCCGCGCCACCTTGTCAAAGGCTTCGCCGGCAGCATCGTCACGGGTGCGGCCCATCGTCTGGTACTCCCCGTAGTCCTTCATCCAGATCAAGCTGGTGTGGCCCCCTGAAACCAAAAGGCAGAGGCAGGGAGGGCGCAAATCGGCGGTGGCCAAAAAGCCGCTGAACAGGTGGCCCTCCAGATGGTGCACCCCGATCAAAGGTTTGTTGTAGAGCAAGGCTAAGGTCTTGGCCGCCATCAGCCCCACCAGCAGGGATCCCACCAGACCCGGCGCACAGGTGACGGCAACGGCATCCACCTCGGCCACGCCCAGCCCGGCCTGCTGCAGGGCCGATTCCAGCACAAAGGGCAGAGTTTCCACGTGGCGGCGGGAGGCCACCTCCGGCACCACGCCCCCGTAGGCCGCATGGAGGTCAATCTGGCTAGCCACCACAGAGCTAAGCTGCCGTGGGGCAAAGGCTGGCCAGCTCGGCTCCGCCTCCACCACCGCCACAGCCGTTTCGTCGCAACTGGTTTCGATAGCGAGGACGCGGGCCATGGGAGAGCAAGTGGGGGAAAAGGGTTGGGAACGCTTCAGGATCCTTAAGAATTGTGTGGGCTAAAACTCAGGATCCATCGAGGTGAGGCGCTCGGGAGTATGATACTAACCGTTTAGTGCCCGTTTCTGCACTTAGCATTCCTGCACATTTAGACAGACCTAGACCCCTAGCTCAAGGACACATCCTGCTATGCGAACCCTTTTGAGTCTCCTGTTGGCCCTTTGCCTGGCGCTTGGCCTCGCCCAGGCTGTGCAGGCAGAGCCCTTGATCGGTCTGAAGCCTTGCAGCGAAGTTCCCGCTTTTCAGGCCCTCATGAACGAACGCCTGAGCAGCCTCGAAGAGAAGATCCTCAACGCCAGCCCTTCCCTAGCTCCCCTTTACCAGCAAAAGTTGGCCCAAACCACGAAGCGCTTTGAACGCTACAGCAAGCTGCTCTGTGGCGAGGAAGGCTTGCCCCACCTGGTTACCGATGGCCGCTGGAGCCATGCCGGTGAGTTTCTCATCCCTGGCTTACTTTTCCTCTACATTGCCGGCTGGTTGGGCTGGGCTGGGCGCTCCTACCTGATTGCTGTCCGGAATAGCGACGAGCCGGAGATGAAAGAAAGCATCATCGACGTCCCCCTGGCACTGCGCTGTTTCCTCACGGCTTTAGCCTGGCCTGCCGCTGCTTTCAAGGAAATTGCCAGCGGCGAAATTCAGGAGCCGGAAGAGGCCGTGCCCATCTCTCCTCGCTGAAGAAGGAGCTTCTCCTCTGCTTTTGGCTTAGCTTGACCTATCCGACTTGAGAGGTATGTATGGCTGATTTCACCAAGTTTCTTACCACGGCTCCGGTGGCCTTTATCTTGTTTTCCAGCTTCGTTTTTGCCCTGTTCATTGAGATCAACCGCTTCTTCCCCGACATTTTGACGTTCTGAACCCCCAAGCCAGGGATCCCTAGCGGCGGCAACAACACCCACAGGGATCCCTGGTCTTTTAGACTTTTTGGAATTTGAGATTTTTCTAACCCTTTTTGCACTGGAACCAGAGTTGCCGACATGGTTGAACCCACTGCCGATACCGTTTCCCCCAATAGGGGATATATCGCCGTTCCGGAAGGGGATCCGCAGATTGGCGATTTCTGGACGCCAATCAACCATGCTCCTGCCGTCCGCCTTTTCCTAGATTGGCTGCCCATTAACCGGCCGAGAGTAAGCCCTGTTTGGCGGGGTTTGGAAATTGGCATGGCCCACGGCTATTGGTTAGTGGGACCTTTTGCCAAGCTGGGGCCGCTGCGCGGCGAGCCCATCGGCCTGCTGAGCGGTTTCCTGGGAGCCTGTGGCCTGATCTTGATCATGACGGCAGCTCTCTCTCTCTACGGCACTGTCTCCCCGCAGCGCAACAACGGGCCAGTGCAGGGATCCCAATCCTGGAGCGAGCTGGCCGCCGGCTTTTTGATAGGGGGCATGGGCGGGGCAATTGTCGCCTATCTGCTTTTGCTCAATGGAGATCTGTTATTCCCCAATTTCGGCTAAGCGGTTTCCTCTCTAGTCCATCCCCTCATCTACGACGTCTTTGAGGGCCTCTTCCGGGCAGCAGGAAGACTGGCAAAAGGCAGGAAGCTTGCCCTAGCATAGACTGAACCAGCCAGTGGAGTCTCGAATTTGCTATGAACCGACGGCAGCGGTTCTAGGCAGTGCTCCAAATAGTTGTTGTAAGCTGTCGTGAGCGATCTACTGTCCGATCCCACCTCTGCAAGTTTCTCTTTGGCTGAGATCCGTCGCCTGTCACCTGCAGCCCTGGCCTACCTGGGGGATGCCATTTACGAACTGCACGTGCGACGGCAGCAGTTGTTTCCTCCCACCCGGCCAGAGCTTTACCATCGGCAGGTGGTGAGGCGGGTACGCGGATCTGCTCAGGCCAGATTGCTGTTGGCGCTTTTGCCCTATCTCAGCTCTGAAGAGCGGGAGATCGTCCGCTGGGGCCGCAACGGCTGCGGTCGTCCACCCCGGCACTTGCCCTTGGCCGACTACCAAAATGCCAGCGGCCTGGAAACCATCTTGGGCTACCTCTACCTCACCGATCCTGAGCGGCTACGCCACATTCTCGCTCTCACCGATGTTTTGGCCGAGACGATAGGCGAGGGGGAAGGTTAGGATCAGCTTTTACTCTGCACCCTTCTCCGCCCATGCCCAAGCCTTCCCAGCGCAAACCTCCTGTACGGCTGTCTCGCCGGGACAAGCTGCAGCGGCGAGGGGCGGGGCAGCCCGTTGGCAAGCGTGAGCGGCCTAAACGCCGCGATGGCAGCCTTCTTCCCCATCCCAAGCCGGCGGCGCAAGAGCCGCCCGTAAAGCCGCTTCGTCGCAAGGCTGAGCAGGAACGCCCCCAGTCGGATCCCAGCCTTCCTGTTGCTAGTCCAGAGGAAGAGGCGCTTCAGGTTAACTGGGATCCCGAAGCCGAACCTGAACAAGAGATCATCTACGGTCGCCAAACCGTGTTGGCCGCGCTGAGAAGCCAGGCCACCCTTAACCGAGTGTGGGTACTGCCGCGGTTGCGCTACAGCCCGCAATTTTTGTCTTTGTTGGAAGAAGCCAAAGCACGGGGTACCGTCATCGATGAGGTGTCTCCCCAGCGGCTAAACCTTCTCACCGCCGGAGCCAACCATCAGGGGATCGCCGCCCAGGCCACCCCTTACCGCTACGTGGATCTGGAAGAGCTGGTGGAACAGAGCCGGCAGTCCGGCCCCCATCCGGTGCTGGTGGTGCTAGACGGGATCCAGGATCCCCACAACCTGGGGGCCATTGCCCGCAGCGTGGAGGCGTTTGGCATGCAGGGGATGGTGATCCCACAGCGGCGGGCGGCAGGCGTCACGGCGACAGTGATGAAGGTGGCAGCGGGGGCCCTCTCTACCCTGCCGGTGGCGCGGGTGGTGAACTTAAACCGCGCCCTGGAATATCTTAAAGAACAGGGGTTTTGGGTCTATGGCACCACCAGCCAGGGGGCTGTCCCTGTCTATAGCGCCGACTTTCGCCGACCCGTTGCCTTGGTAATTGGATCCGAAGGGGAAGGCATCAGCCTACTCACCCAGCGCCACTGCGACCAACTGCTGTCGATTCCCTTGGCAGGCCGCACCGAGAGCTTAAATGCCTCGGTGGCAGCAGGCATCGCCCTTTATGAGATCCACCGGCAGCGCTCCCCCCACCAGCTCAAACGCACCGAGGTCGAAACATTTCTCAACAAATCCTCAACGAAGGCAGTAGAATCTAGGTGATTGCAAAAGATCCTGAGTCATCCTTTGCGCTTAATAGGGGGGATGGATCCCGTGGGCAACCCTTTGGTCTGGCTGTTGGATAAGCTGCGTGGCTTAACGGTCTGGGTTGAGATCACCACCGACGACTGCACCTACTACTACGGCCCCTTCGCCAGCGAGAAAGAAGCGGAAGCGCACAAAAGCCACTACATCGCCGACCTAAAGGCGGAGGGGGCTGAGAAGATCGAGGCTCGGATAAAGAAAATGCGCCAGCCGCAGACGCTGACGGTGGTTCACACCCCTTCACAGGTGGGTTCTTGAGGTTCGCTATGGTTTACCAGATCACTGTCCATCATCGGGGCCAGACCTACCAGTTTCCTGCCGCGGCGGATCAGACGGTTTTACAGGCAGCTCTCGAGCACGGCCTGGAGCTACCTTCCTCTTGCCAGGCGGGAGTCTGCACCACCTGTGCGGGGCGGCTAAAGTCGGGATCCGTAGCCCAGGCTGACGCAATGGGGATCGGGCCGGAACTCAAGGCTCAGGGCTTTGTTCTGCTGTGCGTAGCCTACCCTACCTCCGACTTGGAGGTGGAAACGGATCAAGAGGAGGAGGTTTACCGCTTGCAGTTTGGCTCCTAGCCCTGGTCTAGCATCGAGTATCTCCAAGCTGTGAAGCTCCATTTTCTGCGTCTAGCTTTGCCCCTAAGTTTGCCGCTTTCTGCGTCTCAACTGGAGGGATCCCTTCTCCAACAAGTGGCCCAAGAGCTGGGGCAGCCAGCCCGCCTCCTGCGCTGGAGTCTAACGGCGGTGGAGGGGGAGAGGGTTTGGGTGGAGGTGGTGGCTACCACGGACGAGGGGAGTTGGGTTTAGGCTATAGAAATGGCTAGTGGTACCCCCGGCAGTTGCCATGTCTGTCTCCAAACCTGAAGCGGCCCCAGCTCCAACTTTGGCCGAGCAGCGTCCCCCTGTGGCCCTCACCATCGCCGGCTCCGATAGCGGCGGCGGAGCAGGCATTCAAGCGGATCTGCGCACCTTTGCCTTCCAGCGCGTTCACGGCACTTCTGCCCTTACCTGCGTAACTGCCCAGAATACCCTGGGGGTTAAGCGAGTGGATCCCCTACCCCCGGAGGCGGTGGCTGCCCAGATTGAGGCGGTAGTGGAAGACATTGGGGTGCAAGGGATCAAAACCGGCATGTTGCTCAATGCCGAGATTGTGCGGGAGGTGGCCCGCCAGGTGGAACGCTGGGCGCTGCAGCCGCTGGTAGTGGATCCGGTGATGGTCTCCCGCACGGGGGCCAAGCTGCTGGCGGAGGATGCCATCCAGGCCATCCGCGAGCGGCTGATCCCTCTGGCTCAGGTCGTTACCCCCAACCGCTACGAGGCTCAGATTTTGGCAGGGATGGAGCTGCAGTTGCTGGCGGATATGGAGGAAGCGGCCCGCCGCATCCATGCCCTGGGCTGTAAGGCTGTACTCGTCAAGGGGGGAGGTATGCCAGGGGAACTGCAGGGGGTGGATGTGTGGTTTGACGGCGAGCGGCTGGAGGTCCTCAAAAGCGAGCGCATCCCCACCCGTCACACCCACGGCACCGGCTGCACCCTCTCGGCAGCCATTGCGGCGCAACTGGCTTGGGGAAAGGATCCCCTGACGGCAACACTGGCGGCCAAGGCCTATGTTACCGACGCCCTGCGGCATCCTCTGGCCATCGGCGCAGGACAAGGGCCGGTAGGGCACTTCTACCCGCTGCTGCAGTCCTAGCCCTTCCCAGAAAGCAAGCTTGGTGGCACGGGCTCACCCTGCTAGGGGAGGGTTGGCTAGAGCAGTTCCCGCACGTCCACCACTTTGCCGCTTACTGCCGCTGCCGCCACCATGGCCGGACTCATCAGCAGGGTGCGTCCCGTGGGGGATCCCTGACGGCCCTTGAAGTTGCGGTTGGAAGAAGAAGCGCTTATTTGCCGGCCTACCAGGCGGTCTGGGTTCATGGCCAAGCACATGGAGCAGCCGGGATCCCGCCACTCAAACCCTGCCACCTCAAAGATCTCGCGCAGGCCCTCGCGTTCTGCCTCCTGCTTGACCCGCTCCGAGCCAGGCACGACAAACGCCTTCACTCCAGGTGCTACCCGCCGTCCTTTGGCAATCTTGGCCGCCTCCCGCAAGTCACTCAAGCGGCCATTGGTGCAACTGCCAATGAAGCAGACATCCACTGGCGTGCCCACAATGGGATCCCCAGGCCGCAAACCCATGTAGGCATAGGCTTCCCTAGCCAGCTCCCGCTCGCTTTCTGGCAGCTCCTCGGGAGCAGGGATCCGCTCGTCCACCCCAATACCCTGGCCGGGGGTAATCCCCCAAGTTACCGTGGGGGCAATCTCAGAGGCCTGAAACACCACTACATCGTCATAGACAGCGTCGGCGTCGCTGGCTAAGCTTTTCCACCAGGCCACTGCCTCCTCCCAGTCGGATCCCTGAGGAGCAAACTCCCGTCCCTTTAGGTACTCAAAAGTTACCGCATCGGGATTAACGTAGCCGCAGCGGGCTCCCCCTTCGATGGACATGTTGCAGAGGGTCATGCGCTCCTCCATGCTCATTGCCTCGATGGTGCTGCCGCCGTACTCGTAGGCGTAGCCCACCCCGCCTTTGACCCCCAGCTTGCGGATGATGTGCAGGATAACATCCTTGGCGTAAACTCCTGGCCCCAGGCTGCCCTGGACCTCGATACGGCGCACCTTGAGCTTAGACAGGGCCAAGGTTTGGGTGGCCAGCACGTCCCGCACCTGGCTGGTGCCAATACCAAAGGCAATCGCCCCAAAGGCGCCGTGGGTAGAAGTATGGCTATCGCCGCAGGCAATGGTCATCCCCGGCTGCGTCAGCCCTTGCTCCGGCGCAATCACATGCACGATCCCCTGCCGACCGGAGCCGCTGTTGTAAAAGCGGATGCCATATTGGCGACAGTTGCGCTCCAGCTCCTGGATCATCTCCTCTGCCAAGGGATCCGCAAAGGGCCGCGTCCGGTTGTCCGTGGGAATGATGTGATCCACTGTAGCCACGGTGCGCTCTGGGAAGAGAACCGGCAGATGGCGCTCCCGCAGCATGGCAAAAGCCTGGGGACTGGTCACCTCGTGGATGAGGTGCAGGCCGATAAACAACTGCGTCTGCCCCGAGGGCAAAACCCGCACCGTATGGGCGTCCCAGACCTTGTCAAAAAGCGTTCTTTCGCTCATCTTCCTCTCTAGCCCGCGGCCAAGCCGATCTTTCTTAATTTCTCTTAATTCTAAGGTTTGCCAAGGCAGGGGCGGCCAGGGCCCTTTTCCCAGCCAAGCTAGCGGGCACCTCTAGGGGGGGTCAAGCGGCTGGGGATCCGGCTCGAGCAAAATGCCGGTGGGAGCAGATTGGGTTACCCAGAAATCCACCTCCGGAAAGTGGCGACGCAGGCTGTCGCGGGCTTGGGCGGCCAATTCCAGGCTGGGCATGATCCCAAACACCGTCGGCCCCGAGCCCGACATCAAGGCCCCCCATGCCCCTGCCTCAAGCAAGGCCTGGCGCAATTTTCCCACAATGGCGTACTCCGCCAAAACCGGCTGTTCCAGATCGTTGCGCAAACTGCGGGCTAAGGCCAGCAGATCCCGCTGCTCCAGAGCGGCCAGCACCTGGGGCAAGCTCGGCAAGGAGGACGCGACAGAAGGTAAGGAAGCGGCAGTGCGAGTGCGAAAGGCCTGATAGGCCCAGGCGGTGGAAACCCCTAGATGCCGGGGCTTGGCCAAGAGCAGGGGGATCCCTTCCCAGTCGGCCAGGGGCTGTAAAACTTCTCCCCGCCCCCTGGCTAGCTGCGTCCCTCCCTGTACGCAGAAGGGAATATCGGATCCCAGACGCGCCGCCAAGTTCTGGAGTTCTCCTACCGTTAGGCCCAAGCCCCAGAGCTGGTTGAGTCCCACCAAAACTGCCGCCGCATCCGCTGAGCCGCCCGCCAAGCCCGCTGCTACTGGGATCTGTTTTTCCAGCTGGATCTCCACTCCCAGATCGGCCTGACATTCCTTTTGCAGCAGCTCAGCCGCTTGGTAGGCTAGGTTACGGGTATTTGCCGGCACCTCCGGGTGGTTGCAGATCAGGTGGATGCCGTGGGGACGGCGCTGGAGACGCACGCGATCCGCCAGAGCAATGCTCTGCAGGATCATAGCCACCTCGGAATAGCCATCGGGGCGGGATCCGAGGATTTCCAGGTAAAGATTGATCTTGGCGCGGGCAATCAGGGTACAGGCTTGCATGGGGTGAGAACGGGGTTGGCAATGCATCTCCACTCCCCTCAGCCTGTCCAGACCAACGCAAACACAGACCTCATCTGGGGAGCCCTTTCAGCCCGATTCTAAGGCAAGGGATCTGGGTAGAACCCTGGGGCTAGCTACTTTTTGCTGCAGCTATTCCAGAACTGATAAAGTTTTGGCACCCTCTGCCTCACCACTGCCCCATGAGCAAGCCCAAAGCCGGGATCCTCTACAACGACGCCAAGCCCGCCGCCAAGCGCAGCAGCGAAACCTTGGCCCGCTGGTTTCAAGAACAGGGGTGGGAAGTTTGCGTGGCCCCCAACTGGGGCGGCATCCTCGGCTACGCCAAGCCCAGTAGTCCCGTCTGCCTGACGAAGGTGGACAGCTTGGCTCCCGCCGGCTTTGACGAGAGTATGAAGTTTGCCGTAGTGCTGGGGGGAGATGGCACTGTTTTGGCAGCAGCCCGGCAACTGGCCCCCAAAGGGATCCCTTTGCTGGCCGTGAACACTGGCCACTTGGGCTTTCTGACGGAGACCTACCTCAGCCACCTAGAAGAGGCAGCCAAGGCAGCCATTGCCGGCGAGTACATCCTAGATCGCCGCAGCATGCTGCTGGTGCAGGCCTACCGCGGCCATGAGTTGCGCTGGGAGGTGCTCAGCCTCAATGAAATGGTGCTGCACCGCGAGCCCTTGACCAGCATGTGCCACTTTGAAGTAACCATTGGGGAGCACTCACCTTTGGATGTAGCTGCCGACGGCATCATTTTAGCCACCCCCACTGGCTCGACGGCCTATGCCCTTTCGGCGGGAGGGCCCGTCATCACTCCCAGTCTGCCGGTGTTGCAGTTGATCCCTATCTGTCCCCACTCAATGGCCTCACGGGCTCTGGTCTTTCCCGATTCGGAAGAGGTGTGGATCAGCCCCGCCAGCCCCCAACCGCTGGTTTTGGTAGCCGACGGCAATGCCGGCTGCTACATCCTGCCAGAAGACCAAATCCGCGTTGTCCGCGCCCCCTACTGGACAGATTTGATTCGCCTCCGCCGACCGGAGTTCTTCCGCGTCATGCGCGAGAAGTTGGGCTGGGGCCTAACCTATGCTTCTAAGCCTACCTCGGTAGAGCTGCCCTAGCCGGAGAACTTAGGAGTCCTGCACAAGTTGTTGGTCTTGGGAGGCCGTTGGATGGAGACGCTGCCGAAGACCCGCTTGCCGGTGCCCGCATCCCCTGAAAACTTGCTGTTGACGCCGCCAAAGGCTTTGGCCAACTCAATCAATCCACAAAACCCAAGGGGCGACGCTGTGGGTAGTCTAGCAAAGGGATCCGCCTAGGGATGGATAGTTCCGTCAGGGAGGATGGCCCTGCTCAAGTCGACAAATCGATCCCAGCCGGGACTTAGTTTTGCGCCCGTTAGGTTTGCTCCTCTCAGATCTGTGCCGTCCAGGTTTGCTCCCCTTAGCTCGGCCCCACTCAGGTTGGCTTGCCACAGCTCGGCCCCGCTCAGGTTGGCTTGCCACAGCTTGGCCTCGCTCAGCTTGGCCAAGATCAAGTTAGCCCCGCTCAGGTCCGCCCCGCTCAGCTTGGCCTGGCTCAGGTTGGCCCTGCTTAGCTTGGCCCAGCGGAAATCTCGCTCTCCCGCTTCATACCTTGCTCGGACATCTCCAAGCTGTCGGAGGGGAAGGCGATAGGACCTTGCCACCTGCACGTGCTGCGGATCCTCCGCTTCCAGCAGCGTCTCCCAAGCCGCAAACTGCACCTCCCAGTTGGGATCATTTCGCATGGCCTGGATAACAAGCTCGGCCCCTCTGGA